>JAJFVM010000124.1 GCA_021371805.1 bacterium | reverse complement strand
TATCGATTTTAACTTCGTCTGTTTCTATCTTTAATAAAGCCTGCTCAACAGCATCAAGGGATCCATTGACATCTGCTTTTAAAACGATCCCAAGTTTTTTAATTAGAGCCAGTTTGGCAATTTCAGAAATCTGTTCCAAAGATATATGTCTTTTACTTTCAGATATTTTATCAAGATTTTCGGTGTACAATTTCTTGGAAAGAAGTTCTTTTGCAATTTTTTCATTTTTTACGATAAAAAATTTATCCCCTGCTTTTGGAACAAATGAAAAACCTAATATCTCTACAGGTTGAGATAAAACTGCATTAGCGACTCTGCTGCCTTTGTCATCCTGAAGTGCTCTGACTTTTCCGAATGAATTTCCGGTTATAAAGAAATCTCCGACCTTGACTGAACCTCTTTTTACAATAACGCTTCCGATTGGACCCATTCCCTTATCAAGTCTTGATTCTATTATAATACCGTAACCCTCGGCACTTGGATTTCCTTTTATATCATGCATATCTGCTACAAGCAGTATCATTTCCAGGAGTTCGTCTATATTGATCTTGTTTTTAGCAGAAACTTCAACACAAATTGTGTCTCCGCCCCATTCTTCCGCAACAAGACCATATTCCGTAAGGCTCTTTTTTACTTTCTCCGGATCTGCATCAGGTAAATCAACTTTATTAATTGCTACAATCATTGGGACACCTGCTGCCTTAGCATGGTCAATGGCCTCCACAGTCTGAGGCATTATTCCATCATTAGCCGCCACGACAATTATTGCCAGGTCCGTAACCCTTGCACCTCTGGCCCTCATTGAAGTAAAGGCTTCATGGCCTGGAGTGTCAATAAACGTTATCTTTCTGTTTTTATATTCAATCTGATAGGCACCGATATGCTGAGTAATTCCTCCAGTTTCACCTGAAGCCACATCGGATTTTCTGATTGCATCAAGAAGCGTCGTTTTGCCATGGTCAACATGTCCCATTACCGTAACTATCGGCGGTCTTAGAACTAAATCTTCCGGTTCGTCTTTGTATAAATCATCAAGTTTATTTTCAAAACCTATGATAATAAATTTAAAATTATATTCACTTGATAAAATTTCTATCAGGTCATTATCCAGCGGCTGATTAATACTTACTATTTCACCTAATTTGAACAAGGTCTTAATTATTTCATTTGAAGGAATGTTAATTCTTTCAGAAAGCTGCTTTATTGTTGCTCCAGCCGGAAGTTCCATCAGTTTTTTTATTTCAGGTCTCTTCTTCTGGTCTTCTTCTTCAATTTTTTTTGATTTTTTCTTCCTGGCTTTATTAAAATCATCATCAGCTTCTGTCGAATCATCAGTCTTATCTGTAAAAATACTTTTATTTCTTGATTTTACTAACTTATCTTCTTTATCAAGCTCTTTTAGTAATACATTTCTAACATTTAATTTTTTTTCTTCTTCCCATTTCAGCGGCCTGCTTTTAATTTTTGTTTCTTCCTTACCGTATATTTCCTTACTTGCCGCAAGCTCTTCTTCCTTAAAACTTTTGTCATTATCGTAATTGAGACTGTCTGAAATAGCAGGTTCTTTTATTTCCGGTTTCTCTGATACTGAAAATTCTTTTTTTAAATTAATGTGTTTTATGTCCTCATTAAAGATTTTTTCAGTATGTTTCTCAGCAGTTTTGCTGAATGATTTTCCCTCTTTATCAGTTTTTCTTATTTCATCATTTTTTTTATTGATTTGACCCTTGGAGCTATCTTCTTTTTTAATAACTTTATCGCTTTCGATATTCTTTAAACCATTATTTTTTAAAGCTTCAATAATTTTTTTCAATTCATCGTCAGTGACTGCAGATGAATGGCTTTTGACATTAATGCCAATTTTAGCACAAATATCCATTATGTCCTTTGATATTAAATTATTATCTTTCGCAATCTGATAAACCCTATATGAACCCATCCACCACACCTGTCATTTAATGTTTTTTTCTTTCATTTCTTGCAGCATTAAGCTCTTCTTCATATTGAGCTTCGCTCTTTATATCTATTTTCCAATATGTCAGCTTAGCAGCAAGCCTTGCATTCTGCCCGTCTCTTCCGATAGCAAGAGATAATTGTTCATTTGGAACAACTACAAGAGCAAATTTAGATTCTTCATCTATTAATACTTTTATTACCTTTGCAGGGCTTAACGCATTTTTTATAAAAGTTACAATATCTTCACTATATTGTACAATATCAATTTTCTCACCTGCAAGCTCATCAACAACCATCCTGACTCTTGAGCCTTTCGGACCAACACAAGCCCCGACCGGATCAACATTCCTTTCGCTGGAACTGACAGCAATTTTTGTTCTGTAGCCTGCTTCTCTTGCCACACTTTTTATAGTAACAATTCCTTCATAAATTTCAGGAACTTCCAGTTCGAAAAGCCTTTTAATCAAACCGCTATGGGTTCTTGATACAATTACCTGTGGGCCCTTCGTTGTCTTTTTTACTTCTGCAATGTAGCATTTTATTCTTTCACCATGTCTGTATCTTTCTCCGGGTACCTGCTCATTTGAAGGAAGAAGTGCTTCCACTTTGCCCAGATCAACAAGCGTCCATCTTGCATCATGCTGCTGAATAATTCCGATGACCATATCGCCGACACGTTCCTTGTATTCATCATACATAACTTCACGCTCAGCTTCTTTTATCTTCTGGGTTATAACCTGTTTTGCTGTCTGAGCGGCAATTCTGCCGAAATTTTCAGGTGTAACGTCTTCTTCGGTTAAACCTTTCTTTCCAGCTTCATCCTCATCAAGAATCTTAAATACTTTTATTTCACCGGAATCCAGATCAAGATCAACCCTGGCATTAAAATTTGCTCTGTAATTTTTTTTATACGCAGAAACAAGCGCAACTTTAAGGGCTTCAACCAAAACTTCCAGATTAATACCCTTTTCTCTTTCAAGTTCTTTTAATGCTGTAATTAATTCTTTATTCAAGTTCACTCACCTGCTGATAAAAATTTATAAAAATAATAAAAATAGTGGGTTTTGCCCACTAAGTTTATTAATTTAAATTTAATAAAAATCTTTTAAGTCATTATAGCATGAAATTAAAATAATTCAACAGCCTGCTTGCAAGAGGTGTGCCAAATTGGTATAGCGGTTTTCAACGTTATTTCTGCTTACTGCCATTCCTATAGCTTTCTTACTCCCGATTAAAACAACAAGTTCTTTTGCTCTTGTTATAGCGGTATATAAAAGATTTCTCTGTAGAAGCATGTAATGTGATGTTAATATCGGAACAATAACACATTTAAATTCCGAACCCTGTGATTTATGGATGGAAATTGCATATGAGAGATTAATCTCATCTGTATTATAAAAATTATAAGTAACAATCTTATCACCGAAATCAACTTTAAATTCCTGAAGTTCAAAATCGATGTTTTTGATAAAACCTATATCTCCGTTATAAACATCTTTTTCATAATCATTTTTTTGCTGGATTATCTTGTCGTTCAGCCTGAACTCAACACTTCCACGTGTTATTTTTACGGTATTTTTATTAAACTTTTCCTGGATTTTTAAGTTTAAATTTTCAACACCCACAATACCCTTGTTTACCGGAACCAGGATTTGTATATCTCTCAGAGGATCATACCCAAATTTTTTTGGCAGATTATAGTAAATCATTTTCAGTATGGCTTCCACCACATCTTCCTGATCGGATTTTTCTATAAAATAAAAATCGTTAATACTCTCACTTTCGGAATTAAAAGAAAGGCTTGGGTATATTCCATCTCTGATCCTGTGAGCATTATAGATAATTTTGCTTTTCCCGAATTGTCTGTATATCTTATTTAATCTTACGACTTTAAAAACCTTCGAATTTATTAAATCGTTTAAGACATTGCCAGGTCCGACCGACGGAAGCTGGTCAACATCTCCAACAAAAATAACCCTGGTATTATAATCAATGGCTTCAATCAAATTTTTCATCAGTCTTATATCAAGCATCGAAGCTTCATCTATGATAAGCAGATCACATGAAAGCTTATTATTACTGTTTTTTAAAAAAGTATCTAATTTCGGATTATATTCGAGGAGTCTATGAATTGTTTTTGCCTCTTTTCCTGTTGTTTCCGAAAGTCTTTTTGATGCTCTTCCGGTAGGAGCAGCGAGTTTTACATTCTTATTTTCAATCTCGAAAACCCTTAAAATATAATTCAGGATTGTACTTTTTCCTGTCCCAGGGCTTCCTGTAATTATCAGTACTTTTTCCGAAACGGCACTTTTTATGGCTTCCATCTGATCTTCATCAATTTCTATTTTGGAAAGACCGGAAATTTCATTTACCTGGTTCTCGATACTAACCAGGTTTAAATTTGTTTTTAAAGATTCGTTTTTAATTTTCAGAAGTTCTTCTGCAACAAATTTTTCATCATTATAAGTTTCATAAAGATATACCATATCATCCGAGATTATAATGTCTTTTTCCTTCTTGAGAATATCCAGAGTTTTTTTAATATCATTTATTTCCACATCAAGAAATTCTTTTGACTGCTGCACCAATAAATCATACGGGTAGTAACAGTTACCTGCCTCCTGCAACTGTCCAAGTATATATATTATTCCTGATTTTATTCTGAAAACCGAATCTTTTTCGATTCCGGTGTTTTTTGCAATCCTGTCTGCTATCTTAAAACCAATACCGAAAATGTCATCACAAAGTTTATATGGATTTTTCTTTATAATACCCACTGAATTATCTCCATACCTTATAAATATCTTCTTTGCATATGCAGGAGTTATCTCAAGAGACTGCAAAAAAATCATTATATCTTTTATTGTTGATTTCTTTGCCCATTCTTTCCTTATTAAATTAATTCTTTTAGTTCCAAACCCTTCAATTTCATTTAATCTGTTTAAATCCTTATCAAGGACCTCAAGAGTTTTTTCTTTAAAATGAGAAACAATTTTTTTAGCCATTGCCGGGCCTATACCTTTAATCAATCCGGAACCAAGATACTTTTCCACACCGTCATTAGTTGCAGGGGGTAATATAAATGTACTGTTTATTTTAAACTGTCTGCCATATTTAGGATTATTTACATATTCTCCGCTAATTTCAAGATGTTCTCCGGCATTTGCTTCTTCAAATACTACTCCGAATATGGTTTCAAATTTTTCTTCTTCATCAAGCTTGAACTTTGCAATAATATAACCACTGTCAGAATTTTTAAAAATAATCTTATCTAATACTCCTTTTAATTTGATCTGCGGATTTAAGGAAAATTCATTCATCTGATTTTTTTATTTTTTTTATAAAATTTTCAAGATCGATAAATTTTAATTCAATTTTAGGAGCTCCATCTCTATATTCGATATCTATTGTTTCATTTTGCAGAAACTTCTTTCCGAAAATCATTTTTATCGGAATTCCTGTAAGGTCGGAATCTTTAAATTTAATGCCGGCACTTATATCTCTGTCATCATAAAGAACTTCTATTTTATTTTTTAAAAGCAGCTCATAAGCATCCTCCGCAGAATCCTTTAACGTGGTTTCGCTCATATTTGTCACTATCAGACTGACAAGAAACGGGGCTATGCTTTCAGGCCATATTATGCCTTTTTCGTCATGACTTTGCTCAATTACCGCGGCAAGCATTCTGGTAATACCTATACCATAACAACCCATAATATAGGGCTTCAGCTTACCATCACTGTCAAGAAATTTCCCGTCAAGCTTTTCACTGTATTTTGTACCTAATTTAAAAATATGGCCCACTTCTATACCCTTATCAAAATTCAGTTCTTCCCGACAGTTTTCACATAAATCACCGACAACAGGATAAGAAAAATTACCCCAATCTTTTACCTGAAAATCTCTCTGTGAATTTATATTCTTATAATGATAGTCAACCTTATTAGCACCGGAAATTAAATTCTGCTTTCCGTATATAGTATAATCTCCGTAAACCGTTATTTCTTTATTCAAACCTGCGGGACCTATAAAGCCTATAGGTAAATTATACCTATTATTTTCTTCATTTATTAATTCAAGGCTTGTGCCGAGAAATTTCTCGACTTTATTTAAATTCAAAGCCCTGTCTCCTGATAATAAAAATGCAAAAACCTTATCTTGGGGATTTTTAACAACCATTGTTTTTATTATGTTCTGAGAAGGCTGATGTAAAAAATTAACCAGGTCCTCAATAGTTTTAATGTTGGGAGTATAAATTTCTTCAACACCTTTAATTTCGTTAACATAATTTTTATTACCATGCGATGATTTTTTCAAACTGTATTTAGCATTATCAATATTTGCCGCATAGCCGCATTTATCGCAATATACTATCGTCTCCTCCCCATTATCTGCAAGAATCATAAATTCATGTGAAAATTTTCCTCCTATTAATCCGCTATCTGCTTCAACCACTTTATATTTCAGGCCTATTCTTTCAATTATTTTCGAATATGCGTCATACATAGCTTCATAATCTTTATCGAGGTCTTCTTCAGTAGCGCCAAAACTGTAAGCATCCTTCATTATAAATTCTCTTGCCCTGAGTAATCCGTATCTTGGCCTTATTTCATCCCTGAACTTAACCTGTATCTGATATAAATTAACAGGAAGATCTTTGTAAGAATAGATATCAGCACTTGCCATAGTGGTAATCAATTCTTCATGTGTAGGCCCGAGACAAAAATCTCTTTCATTCCTGTCAACAATCTTAAACATTTCAGGACCATATTCATACCATCTGTTGGACTCCTGCCATATTTCTGCCGGCTGCATTACCGGCATGAATATTTCAATTGCGTTGGCATTATTCATTTCTTCTCTTACGATATTTTCAATCTTCTTTAAGATTTTATAGCCTAGCGGAAGAAACGCATATATACCTGAAGCTACTTTCCTGATAAGTCCTGCTCTGATACTTAAAGAATGGCTGATAATATCAGAGTCGCTGGGGTCCTCTTTCAGAGTTGGTAAAAAATAATTTGAGAACTTCAAATTTTATCTCCTGTATTGAATTTAATATTATTTTTAAAAGTTTTCTTAAAAATTTTTATCTTTCAGTTTTTTCATGAATTAAAACAAATATAATAATCACATTAATTTTTCAAGTTCATGTTTAAATTCCGTAACAATATCTTTGACATCTACGCTTCTTAGGATTTTTCCTTTAACAAAAATTGCAGCTTTCTTTATTGAAAATGCAATACCTATATCTGCCTCCCGGGCCTCCCCGGGTCCGTTAACGATGCAACCCATAATCGCTA
Source organism: bacterium (assembly GCA_021371805.1). Lineage (GTDB taxonomy): Bacteria > Actinomycetota > Humimicrobiia > Humimicrobiales > Humimicrobiaceae > JAMDDL01. Next base: position 2,133 of record JAJFVM010000124.1, on the reverse strand, counting down.
TTTTTAACGGCTTTGTCATTTTGCCGGTTATTCTTTCAATTTCCTGGGTTATAGTCTTTAAGTCAACACGGGTTCTGCCGCAGGCAGGACAGGATATGATATTAACCCCGAACTGTCTGAGACCAAGACTGTTTAATATGCAATATCCTGCTTTAACTTCATCAACAGAACTGTCTGTAAGTGATACTCTTAATGTATCTCCTATTCCTTCATTCAATAAAATTCCGAGACCTACTGCAGATTTTATTGATCCTGAAAATTTTGAACCTGCCTCGGTTACGCCAAGATGCAGAGGATAATTTATTTTTTCAGATAGTGTCCTGTAAGCATAAATTGTATCCATTACCGAAGATGCTTTGGCTGAAATTTTAAAATTATAAAATTCCATATTTTCAAAAAATCTTACATATTCCAGAGTGCTTTCAATCATTGCTCTTAAATAATCGTTGTCATATTTTTTTAAATATTTCTTATCTACCGATCCTGAATTTACTCCTATCCTGATACATGCGCCGGTTTCCTTTGCTTTTTTTATTATCATTGCGGTTTTTTCAAGTCCTCCTATGTTGCCCGGATTTATTCTGACACAATGAGCACCGGCTTCCAGAGCAAGAAGTGCAAGTTCAAAATCAAACTGCACATCTGCAACCAGGGGTGTATCACTAAAAAAACCTTCTTTAACCAGACTGCGTATATAATTTATCGAACTTTTATCTGTAAGTGCTATCCTTATAACTTCACAACCTGAATTTATTAGTTCCTTTATCTCTTCCTTTAAAAGATCGATTTGTTTAAATTTATTTTTTGTCATTGACTGGACAAGTATAGGATTACCTGCTCCTATTTTTTTGCTGCCAATTATTATCTCTCTTGTCTTTTTTCTTATGCTGTTTATTTCCATGCCTGGCTTTTTATTTTTAATAATAGTTATATAATAGTTATAAATTATCTGTAAAATGAGATTAATTGTAATTAATTAAATCAATATATATTCTGACCTAAAATTAATAAATCTGCGAATAAAAAAAATAACTTACATATTGCTGATATTGATAGGTTTGAAAATATCTAATGTAAATCCGATCACAAACAATGCCACAAAAATAATTATCCCGATATTGCTGTATACCTGAACAGCTTTTTTGCTTAAAGGTTTTTTCCTTATAGCTTCAATTATCATTACTGCAATGTGGCCGCCATCCAGAGGAAGCAACGGAATTAAATTACCGAAACCAAGCATTAATGATACCAGAGCAACAAGCAGTATAAAATTTTGTGAACCCATTGCGGCAGATTGCTGAAAAATTGTAACTACACCTATCGGAGAAACAGGCCGGGCTTGTGAGAACGGCAATTTACCCATAAAAAGCATACCAATGAGTTTAAAATATGTTATGGTAAAGTTTCCTACAAGCTTAAAACTTTCTTTTATCACTCCGCCAAATCCCAGACTCTTCTTTTCAAGCTTTGGGCTTATGCCTAAATACCCCTCATTATCTTTAACCCCAAGTTTAACTTTGATGCTTAATTCGTTCCCGTTTCTTAATACTTTAAAAACTACATTTTCATTCGGATATTTTTTTACATTAATTGAAAAATCATCCCAATTTTTTATCTGCGTATTGTTAAGATAAATAATCTTATCGTTAATATTTAAGCCATACTCCTGTGCAGGCGAACCCTTTTCTATGAAATCAATTGTACTGGTCGGAGAATAGACTCCCATACTGAAAAACACAACAATTAAAATAACGGCAAATATTATATTCATTAATGCGCCGCCAAAAATAACGGAAAATTTCACCCAAAACGGCTTACTGTAATACACTTTATCTTTTGCTATATCAGGAACACTTTCTTCTCTGTCCATTCCGGATATTTTGTTATAACCGCCTACAGGAATTGCAGAAAGACCCCATGATGTTCCACCCCTTGATTTGAATTTTAAGATTTTTGGCCCCATTCCAATAAAAAATTCTTCAACAAAAATCTTATTTATTTTTGCAAAAATGAAATGTCCGAATTCATGAATAATTATTATTATTGAAAAACCCAGAATAGCTAATATATATTGAAAAACTACATTCATATTTATTAAATTTTTCCAAATCTTCTATTTCTATATTGATAACT
>JAJFVM010000121.1 GCA_021371805.1 bacterium | reverse complement strand
CGATAATTTTAATAGAATGCAAGCATTGGAAACAAGAATTAAGCCTTCATGATAATCAATTGTTGAGATATTTCCATGTCTCGAAAGCAAAATTTGGAGTATTAACAAATGGAATAATTTATAAATTTTATACAGACCTGGTTGAACAAAATAAAATGGATGAAAAACCATTTCTTGAAATAGACCTTGAGAATCTCAAAGAAGCAAGTATAGAAGAATTAAAAAAATTCCATAAATCGTATTTTGATGTTGATTATATTCTGACATGTGCTGCCGAATTAAAATTTACCAGTGAGTTAATGGCGCAACTTGTCAAAGAATTTAACTCTCCATCTCCTGAATTTGTTAAGTTGTTTGCAAAACGGGTGTATGAAGGAATGATAACCCCAAAGCTTCTTGATCAATTTACAACGTTAGTTAAAAAATCGATTGCAAACCATATTAATAACACAATTTCAGACAGGTTGAATATTGCTTTAAAGAATGATAATGAAGGAGTAAAGCAAGATCAAACTGCTCAACCAATAGATCAAGTAGATATACAAAATGCCGAGCCAAAGATTGTAACTTCGGATATTGAAAAGGAGGGATTTTTTATCATTAAATCAATTTTAAGGAAAAATGTTGATCCGGAAAGGATTACATGCCGGGACTCACAGACTTATTTTGCTGTTTTAATTGACAATAATAATCGCAAACCTATCTGCCGACTTTATTTTAATAATCCAGAAAATAAACAATTCGCATTACTCGATGAAAACAAAAAGGAAATTAAATATAAAATTCAGTCTATTGACGAATTGTATATTTATTCAGATGCCCTTATAAAAGCTATTGAAAAATATACTTGAATCATGAAAAGAATTTTTATAATACCTTTCCTGTTATTGCTTTTTAGTTGCGATCCTGACATCAATAATGGCAGGAAACTTTATAACCAATATTATTTTGAAGTGTTAAAAGACCCGAACTCATTTAAAAAGCTGAAAGAATTGCATTACAAGAAAAAGGGTAGTTCTGAAATTGTTTGGTATTTAGATTATACTGCGAATAATTCATATGGTGCCGCCATAAGGGAACAGGTTTATTTCAAAACATTAGTCCTGCGATATACGGGGAGCAAATACATATCATTTTATGAACCAATAGGTTATAAAAAAGATATTGAAAACCTTATTGATATTGCCAACGATAGCATTAAGGAAACGAAAAGTTACAAATTTGAAGATGGGAAATTTTACAATTGAAATCCATTTCCCCGAGAGCCGGTCGCAGAATTACCATGAGGCCCTGAAGAATGCCAGGCTGTTCTCCGGTTTTTCTGAAAAGCCGAACATCCTGAAAATTTCCGGCATTGAAGAAGTTTTTGGTAGGTGGGACAGCTTTTCGATCGTCCTGAATTATTCAGTAAAATGGGCAGGGACAACCGTTTACCTGAACGGCAAGGCATTGCTGCCCTATAATAGTGCTATGTTCTATAATTTACAGGCAAACAAAACATGCTACCACAACTATTGCGAGGCTTTTGACAAGGCTGGCTTTTGCGCCCAGTTCGACTGGGGTTGCTCCCGTGTGAATTACTACCTGAAAAGCATTGCCGGGTATGGGAACAAGTGGTACAAAGAAGGTGCTTTCTCGGATGGGAAGTGGGTTATCGATAAGGGAAAACTCATTGCTGTGATGGCAGAAGAGGCAAGGAAGAAGCTGGCTGAACATTGCCCAGCTTTCAAAATTGAAAATATCGAAAAGAAAATCAGGCTCCTCCCTGGAACCATCACGCTCGACGGGAACTGGGAGGTGCAGTTTGAACCAATGTTGACAGAATCCGGGATCAAGCAAATACCGGTTGGCATCGACTTTATTGAGCAGGAACAGGAAGAATTGCAGGCAAAAGGGTTGATGCCATCAGTAAGTTTCCCGGTTCAAAAAAATGATCAAGTTGGCCAGGAAGTTATTGACTTGTCAAAAATCGACCTTGAAAAGCTGAGCGATGAAGAAATAAACATTTTGCTTGAAAAATACCGGGAAGGGAAGATTACCGGCAAGCCCCCGAGATGGGAGGATGTGCCGTTTTGAAAATAAATTAAATCACAAATATAAACCTAAAAGTAATTTTTATGAAATCAAGAAAACCAAAAATTTCTATCAACAAACTTGCTGAATACATGGATGCAAATGCTACTAGGAGAAAACAAATTGTAGAATCATTTAAACAGGATATTGAATTTAAAAGGAATTATTACCAGGTGGTCAAAACCGTCATTCCAAAATTCTTTAAAAGTTATTATGACGTAAAAATAATCGACAAAGCATTAAAACAGGTCAATAAAAAACTTAACTCAAATCATCTTTCTGAATGGCAGATTTCAGACTTTAAGAATTCTATTTTGGCTCTTGAATCCCTTAAAAATTCCGAAAGACCCGACTTGGATAAATACAATTTTATTGAACTTGACAATATTGACCAGATTGAACTTTCAGGCGTCATTGTTTCGATTAAACCAGATGTTTTCCTTGAGAACAAAAAGACAAAAAAAATCGGAGCAATTAAAGTAAATGTAACTAAAACTGAAAATAACCGATTAAATAACAAAACTTTGACCTATGCAGCAACCTTAATAAAATTTAGCCTAATTAATCAAGGATTTGATGAGAATTTGATAGACGATAAGGCCTGTATTTCCATGGATATTTTTAATGGAATATATGCCTCATCTCCAAGAGCCTACCAGAGGAGAATAGATGCTTTAACTGATGCATGTGAAGAGTTTGCTTTGAGATGGGCAAAATATTGATCTTTTGTTTTAATTTTGTGGCAATGAGGGCAAATAGTCTGAAAATTATCTAAATTACAGGCACCTCCTCCCTTTGAAACAGGCAGGATATGATCTGCTTGCCAATTATCATTGTAAACCCCACAGGTTGAACAAAATCCATTATCCCTTTTAAATAGCTCTTCCCTTATTATTGAACTATTACCTTTAAAAATGGCATATTCAATAAAAGCTTTGTCATTGCATTCACGAGAAGCCCACTTTTTTTGTTTGCCTGATAATTTTTGTCCACATCTGCAAGCACAGAATCCTTCTATTGTGGGGTATAAGTAATTTAAATTTAAGCCAGCTTGGTAGCGACTATATTTATTTATCATCACTTAAAAAGATTACCAGCAATATTGGTCAAATTTAAAACAATTTACCTAAAACTTTCCTGTTTGCCCCATCAATTATCGAATAATCGTACTTGATATACATATCCGTAACCCGGTTATCTGTATCGACATGCCCCAGGCAAAGTGCTACATCATCCTTGTTTATCCCGCATTCGTTCCGGGCAATAGTTGCCCATGTATGGCGAGCCCAATTTGAGGTAATGTTTTCCGGGAATTCAGTTTTCTTCAATTCCGTTAATTCCTGGTCCCTGATTGCTTTGCAAATAGATTTTAAACCAGTATTCACCGCTTTATGGAAAACAGCAAAATTCTGGTACCGTTCTGCAAAATTGAAAAGCTGGCCGCCTGATCCCGAGATACGATCTATAAGACCTTGTAATTCAGGCTCAATTTTAATGGAATATTTCCGCCCGGTTTTCGACCTGGTGTAATCTACCCGGTTTTTAGACGGTTCTTTCAAATAAAACAAATCGATGGCATTGATACCCATCAGGCAGATCATGATTGCAAAAACATCCTTGCCAAGCTGTTCCCTTTCATTTTTTGGCTGGTAGGACAATAACCTCCTTGCCTGGGCTACTGTCAGGCTGTGTTCATTAGCTGAATGGACAGTTTTTTTAATCTTAACCTTCTTGAAAGGGTAATTTGGTATCCGTATGATCCCCCGGTCTTCATCATTGTAAAAATCCCTCCCCCGGTTAAAAATAAGCCTTAGCCTTGCAAAATAAGTATGAATGTCGTTTACGCCTTCCTTCCTCAAATATTCTTCGAAATGGTTCAGGAATTGCGTATTTATATCCGAGAAGTTAATTTTGGAAGCGAATCCTTTAAGGTGAGTGATCAGGCCACGGGATCCACGGTAACTGCCAGACTTGCCTTTTGCTTCCAGCTCCTGCATATACTGTGCAGCGAAAGCAAGGAAATCAATCTCCCCCGACTGGTCCTTATTGGCAAGGATTTTTTTTAATTCTTGCACAGTCAATTTCTCTGCCTGCCCTTTCAATGCAATGTACCTATCTGAATACATCTTAAGGTAATCAGTGATCCGGCTATTTACATAGGTATCGCCAGTCAGGTACCCTTTTTTGAATTTATTTGGGTTGACATAAAGGTCGGTGCTGATATAATCAGGTTTCCGGTTGTGTGTCACCCGGATTTTTACATTGGTTGTGCCATCCTGCTTTATGTGTACCTTCCCTTTAAGGATGACTGCCCGGAATGTTGCCATTGTGTCTTAAGTTATCCGGGAGTAAATTTATAAACTATTTATAAACATTTGCTGTCAAATTGAGGCAGAAAATGCATTAAATTGACTAATTTTTGATAAAATTGTATTCTGAGGAATTGTAATTGTTTGAAAATCAAGAGCCTCTCATGGGACTCGAACCCACGGCCTGCTCATTACGAATGAGGATCATTGTTGTTGTAAAAATCAATAAATCAACTTAATATGGTTGTTTTATAAATGGATTATAAACTATTTATAAAAAAGTGCCTGATTTTATAGTATTTTGCCTTTAAACCCCTTTACAAATTTAATAAAAAAAAACCCGGGAGTTTTCCCCCGGGTGCTAACTAAACTAAACCAATCTATGAAAAACAAAACCCTATGTGTAGGCTTTCTTTTTAGGAAGGTAAGTGTCAAGTAATTTTTGAATGAAGGGGATGTCGAACACCCCATTGGCGGCCAGGCCACCGGCTGCTCCATATAAAACGGCATGGACCAATGTCAACTCTGCGAACATCCCGGCTCTAAGCAAAAATCCAATCACGCTTAACACAATTGCTACGGCCCACGATACCCCTTGCTTCCATTTTTCAACATGGACGAAGCGGAGGATAAACTGGGTAACAACGACAGTTGCCGGAACAAATAACGATAACGATGCAAACAAGCTGGGCGGTGAGGATCCGGATCCACCATCATCTGCAATTACAGGGATTGATACTGCGAACAGTAAACAGATAAAGAAAAACAACTTTTTCATACTACGATTTTAAAGTGAAACTTATTTGAAAAGCCTCTGCCAAAACCCCTTCTTT
>JAJFVM010000117.1 GCA_021371805.1 bacterium | reverse complement strand
TCAGTTGAAAAAAATGACGATAATTTCGAAAAAACAATTCGTAAGCTTATCGCAGAAAAGGATATAGGAAAGATTATAATAGGAATACCTTATAATCTTAAGGGCAAAACGGGCTTTCAGGCAAATAAAACACTTGATGTTGTTGAAAAATTTAAAGAAAAATTAAATGTTGACATTGATTTTATAGATGAAAGATTTTCTACAAAGATTTCTAAAAATAAGCTGTTAATTGGTAAAAAGGAAGCAAGAACCGGGATAGATAAGTATGCTGCTGCGGTAATTCTGGAAGATTATTTAAATTCAAATAAAAAATAATATGGTAAAAATAAATAAAAAATTATTAAAGTTATTAATAATGATTGCCGCTGTTTTTTTATTTAGCAGTCTTGTTTTTACTGCATGCAATTTAAATTCAGACAAGTCCGGCGCAACCGCTGAATCTGAAATACAAAAAGGACTGGATGTAGAAGTTGAAATAAAAGAAGGCATGAATCTTACCCAGATCTCCAATCTTCTTGAAGAAAAAGGTATTATAGACAGCGCTTTGTTTTTTAAGATTTATGCTGAAGATCAGGGTCTTGAAACGAAGCTTATACCAGGAAAATATAATTTAAAGACAGGTTCAGAATATAAAGATGTATTGGAAGTTATTACATCAGGTCCGGAGATTGTAACATTTAAACTTATAATCCCGGAGGGATTTATGGTTAAACAGATTTCAGATAGAATAACACAGGAACTCCCGTTTATAGATTCAGCCGATCTGAAAGATGCTTTAAAAACCGAAGAGTATAGTTATGATTTTTTAAAGGATAAAGATGTACCTGTAACAAGTCTGGAAGGTTTTTTATTTCCAAAAACTTATGAAATACTTCCGCAATATAGTGCAGGAAATATAATCGAGATGCTCTTATCGCAATATCAGTTTGAAACAAGCGGTCTTGATTATAAATATGCTGCCGATAATAATCTGACATCTTATGATATTTTAAAAATAGCTTCCATGATCGAAAAAGAGGCATACATACCTGAGGAAAGACCTCTTATTTCTGCAGTAATACATAACAGGCTTAAAATCAATATGGCGCTTGGAATTGATGCAACGCTTACTTATTTTCTTGACAAGTGGGATGAGCCGCTTACGGAAAGTGATTTAAAAACTGATACTCCTTTCAATACGAGGATATATACAGGACTTCCTCCAACGCCAATCTGCAATCCAGGACTGGAATCGATAAAGGCAGCATTAAATCCTGCAGATGCGGATTATTTATACTATGTAGTAACCGATCCGGTCAGCCATAAACATACTTTTTCAAAAACATTGCAAGAACATAATGAAAATACCAACAGTATCACAACTATCAAATGAAAGATTTGTATAATATTCTCTCAGAAAAAGAATATCTCGAAGATCTGAACAGAATTTCAAAGGAAAAGAAAATACCGGTAATAAGTTATGAAGTAGGAAGGTTTCTTGAAACCATTGTTTTTATAAAAAAGCCAAAACATATCCTTGAAATAGGCTGCGGAGAAGGATATTCGTCATATTTTTTGGTGAAAAACCTTAAACAGGCATCTTTTACAGGAATTGATTTAAATGGTAAAAGGCTGGCAAAGGCAAAAGAATTAATTGATTTAAATTTTCCGGAAGTAGATACTAATTTTTATTCCGGTAATGCATTAGAGATAATTCCGGACTTAAACTTTAAATTTGATTTTATTTTTATAGATGCAGCTAAATATGAATATCCGGATTATCTGGAAATACTCCCCGAAAAACTTGAGAGCAAAGCTTTGATTATTGCCGACAATATATTTTATAGTGAAAAAATTTTTGCCCGTTATGTTAAGGAACATGATAAAAACAGCGTTGAAGGGGTAAAAAAATTCATAGCACTGATACAAAATGAAGAAATTTTTGATACAAAATTTATTGATATCGGTGATGGTTTGTCTGTATCAATTTTTAAAAATTAAATATTAATACCTGATTAAGTTATAAAATAATCTATGGCTTTACATGTTAAAAAAATACCTGAACTGCTTGTTCCGGCCGGTAATATTAAAACTCTTAAATATGCTGTTGAATATGGCGCAGATGCCGTTTATATTGGCGGCAAAAAATTTAATTTGAGAAGTCTCGGCGATAATTTCTCTGTTGCTGAACTTGAAGAAGCTGTAGACTACTGCCATTTGCGGAAAGTGAAAACATATATTACTTTAAACTCGGTAATCTTTGAAAGTGAAATTAATGAGTTGAAAGAATATCTGAACGAAATTAAGCACATTAAGTTTGATGGTTTTATAACTTCTGATGCGGCTGCTATAAATTTAATTAAAATATATTTTAAAAACCCAAACATACATATAAGTACTCAGGTAAATATTACAAATAGCATCGGCGTAAATTTATATAAAGAACTCGGGGCTAAAAGAGTAAATATAGCGAGGGAAATAAAATTTAATGATTTAAAAGAAATATTAAAAAATACCACTGTTGAGATAGAAGTTTTTGTTCATGGAGCACTCTGCATATCTTATTCGGGAAGATGCATGTTAAGCAAATATATGGCAGGAAGAGACGCAAATAAAGGGCAGTGTGCCCACAGTTGCAGATGGAAATATTATCTCCTTGAAGAAGAAAGACCTAATTTGTTCTTCAATATTGTTCAGGATAAAAAAGGCACCTTTATTTATAATTCGAGAGATTTATGCCTTATGTCAAAGCTGGATTTGCTTGCAGATGCAGGAGTATCTGCTTTTAAGATAGAGGGCAGGATGAAAACCGAAAGCTATATTGCGCAAACCGTATGGGCATACAGAAAAGCACTTGATTATATTAAAAATGATGAATTTAACGATGAAAAAAAATCTTTTTTATTGAATGAATTAAATAAATGCACTCACAGAGATTATACTGTTGGTTTTATGTTTCTGGATAATTGCAATGAACTTGAAGATAATGAAGGCGTAAGCTATATAAAAAATTACAGGTTTGTAGGTTTATATAATGGTATAAATGAAAAATACGGTCTGCCTTTGATTCTGGTCAAGAATCAGTTTAAAAAAGGTGAGAATATTGAAATTCTTGAACCTGGGAAGATGCCTCATGAGGTAAGAATAAATGAAATTATTGTGATAAAGAATAACTGCGATTTTGTATCAGACACGGCAAATCCTAATGATATTGTTATAATAAAAGATATTGGAAATATAAATCCCTATGCTATATTAAGAATTAAAGGATAGCAGCAAAAAAGTCTTTTAATATCACGCTTATATTTTAAAATTTTTAAAAATTGAATTAGAAAATGAAAAAATATATTGAAATGATTGTTGAAGGAAGAGTCCAGGGAGTCGGCTTCAGATACTTTGCTTATAACAATGCAATAAAGCATAATATAACAGGATTTGTTAAAAATACCTGCGACGGAAACGTTGAAATTGTGTGTGATGGGGAAGAAAAAGACCTTGATATATTTATAAATAAAATCAGAAAAGGCTCCTCTTTTTCTTTTATTTCAAATATTAAAGTTAAGGAAAGATCAGATAAAGAGGATTTTGATAATTTTGAAATAAGATATTAAGAAGTAAGTGGTTATATTTTATATTAAATAAATAAATACAAAATAAAAAAATTAATAAAAAAATATTAAAATATGGAAAAAATAAACGGAAGCACTGATTTATTTGCCTTATTCGGATATCCTGCAAAACACAGCCTTTCGCCATTTATACATAATCATTTTTTCGATAAATACAATTTAAATTCAGTTTATTTGAGTTTTGAAATAATGCCTGCTGATTTCAAAGATGCTTTTTGGGGTGCAAAGAAAATGGGGTTTTCCGGTCTGAATTTAACAATGCCTTTCAAAGAAAATGTTTTAAATTATCTTGATGAGCTGGACGAGGACGCGGAATTTATTAAATCGGTAAATACCGTTAAATTTGGTGAAAATAAAACCAAAGGATTTAATACGGACATCAATGGGTTTATAAAATCATTAGATGATGCGGATTTTAAGGCGTCTGGCTCCGGCTGCCTGGTTATAGGAGCAGGAGGGGTGGCAAAAAGTTCAGTATATGCATTGTTGAAAATGAATGTCGGGAAAATTTTTTTATATGACATAAATATAAAAAAAGCACAGGAAATTAAATCAATATACGATAAAAAAATCAGTGATAAAATTTTTATTTTAAATAACTTAAATTCCGTATCTTTAAAAGAGATAAATCTTATAGCTAATTGTACACCCGCAGGAATGAACCTGAAAAATATCGATAATAACGTTAATATTTCACCACTGCCCGAAAAATGGAATCTGGAAAATAAATTTATATTTGAAATGGTTTATGATCCGATTTTTACTCCGCTTGTTAGAAAATCATTACATGACGGTGCCAAAGTAATATCCGGACTTGATATGCTTTTAAATCAAGCAGCCTATGCCTTCGAAATATGGAAAGGATTTTTTCCGGATTTAAAGTACTTGAAAAAACATTTTAAAAATAGTGTTAAATAAATTATTAAAACTATTTTAAAAATTTGTTCTAAATAGTATACTTAATTGAATTTATTTATTAATTTATTAAATAATTAATAAGATAATTATTATAAATTATAATTAGTAAAATTTTCATCAAAGTGCGTCCGGACTAAAAAATGGAATCTGCCATAAATGAAATTTTAATAAAAGCCGTCAATTTGGATGCATCGGACCTGCGGGCAGCGGAAAGTCAACCACTCTGGCATCGATAATAGATATGATTAACAAAAACCGTACGGA
>JAJFVM010000113.1 GCA_021371805.1 bacterium | reverse complement strand
ACAGTTGAAATAAAACTGACATTTCTTATTAGTTTATAATTCTTATCTTTTTGATTTTCCGGCAGCAAATTTTTTCCTTCTAAATAATATCTTTATTTAAAGTATCAGTATTATATTAATTAAATCTTAGTAAAACTATATAAAAATAATTAAAATATTTCAAAATTAAACATTTTCGGATTTTAAAATAAAAATAAAAAATTTAAAAATTATATCAAGACTAATAAGCATTTATTTATATATTATTAAGATAATATCTTTAATACTATATATTAATATTTATTATATATTTATAAATCATATTATTACAATAAATTTAAAATAACAATATATACTGCCGGTGAAACCAGGTATATTAATTATTTTTTTGTAGCCGTCATTTACCAGATTAATGCTCCAAATCAATTATGGGCACCAATTGAATTTATCACTGCAAAAAATTGTATGGCAATACTCTCTGCTATATCGGTTATTTTACTATGTACGATTACCGGTGATTTACTGAATAAATCCTGCAAACAATTTATAATATTTTAAATACTCATGTTCCTGTTAACCTAAAACCATTCACTTATATCGCCGGACACTTCCCTTTACTTATCATGCATAGGTGATCCAGCGATGCTTTTCCATACTTGCATATGTATACCGCGGATTTAAAAGTTATAAACTTTACATTATATATTTATTATGATATATTAATAAACATTAATTAATAAAATAATACATTAATATAATAAAATATAAGTAATATTTTTTATAATAATTGAATAAATATTATGGAATTAACAAATGATTTATTTATAAATAATAAAAAAATAATCAATGAAGAGATTGCGGAACTGGAGCTTTTATATGAAGAAAGCTTAAAATTCGGCAGAATTTTAATAGAAAAGGGTTTTATCACTGAAGAGCAATTAGACTACAGCCTGTCAATTCAAAAAGAAAAGGGGGGACGTCTGGGCTGGATACTGCTCAGTCTTGGTTATATAACAAGACTGCAATTCTTTGAAACCCAGGCTCAGCAATTAGGTAAACATTTTGTGTCTCCTTTTATTGATAAATTAGTCAAAACGTTGGACAGACAATTATTAGAAAAAATTAATGCTGATGAAGCAATAAAATACCAGGCCGTACCATTTAAATTTAATAAAAAAGGATTATTAATAATTTTAACTGCATACCCTGAAGATAAAAGAACATTAAACTTTTTTAGAAAAAGGTTTGATGCGGAAGAAATTTTAGAATGGGTTGTAACCGATCTGGATATCAGTAATATAGTAAAGAAACTTTTTAAAGATTACCTTGCCAATCTTACCATAATGGGTCTGTATAACAGGAACCCGGAAGAGTCGGCATATAAACGATTATCAAAAATACAAATTGCCCTTATTGCAGTCTTGGCACTGGCAATTGCCGCTTCATTCTATTTCTATCCTGTAACAACTCTCATTATATTATTTTCAGCCGTGCAGCTTTTTTATTTTACAGCTATTTTTTTCAAATTAATAACAAGTATTGTAGGAGCAAAAAGAAAACTTATAAATGATAAAAATAATGAAATAATAAAATTAAATATTTCTGAATATCCGGTTTACACGGTACTGGTGCCGCTTTTTAAAGAACCTGAAAATGTTGTTATAAATTTAATAAAATCAATAAAGAATATTGATTATCCTCAAAATAAGCTTGATGTCATTTTTCTTTTTGAAGAGTGTGATAAGAAAACTATAGAAATTGCAAAATCCTGCAAACCTCCAAACACGTGGAGATTTTTCTACGTTCCTAATGGGACTCCCACAACAAAACCAAAAGCATGCAATTACGGACTTTACTTTTCGCGTGGTGAATACCTTGTAATTTATGATGCCGAGGATATGCCGGAACCTGACCAGCTGAAAAAAGCACTTGCTGCTTTTATAAACAATAGTCCTGATTATTCATGTTTCCAGGCCTATCTTAATTACTATAACAAATATGAAAACTTCCTCACCAGAATGTTTACACTTGAGTATACTTACTGGTTTGATTATATGCTTAACGGACTTCACACTTTGCAGCTGCCGATTCCTCTGGGCGGCACAAGTAACCATTTCCGGACTGAAGATCTAAAAAAAATATCAGGATGGGATCCTTTTAATGTTACAGAGGATGCAGATCTTGGTATAAGGTTTTCGGCAGAGGGTAAAAAAGTGGGAATAATCAAATCAACTACGTATGAAGAGGCCACTTGCAATATCGGCAATTGGATAAGGCAGAGGTCAAGGTGGGTTAAAGGTTATATGCAGACTTCAATTGTTTATAACAGACACCCTTTTAAAATGATAAAAAAGATAGGTTTTAAAAACTGGTCGTCATTTCAACTTCTGGTTACTGGAACCCCGCTGACTTTTTTAATTAACCCGATAATGTGGGCAGTATTTTTAATATGGATAATTACAGGAACAAATTTTTTAAATGGACTGCTGCCTAATTTTGTAGAAATAGCTGGTGTAATAAGCTTTATAGCCGGAAACCTAATCTTAATTTTAATAAATTTTGCTGCAGCCTTTTCCAGAAAATATTACAGATTAGTCCCTTTTGCATTTTTAAATCCGCTGTATTGGGTACTTCATTCTATTGCAGCTTATAAAGCTTTATGGCAGCTAATATTTAAACCATTTTATTGGGAAAAAACCACCCATGGTATAAGTGTTATAAAAAATGTACCGGTAAATGAAAAGCTTTAATTGGTAACTTTAGAAACTATTGCTATCCCTTGTGCTTCCGCTAAATCATATACAAAGCCAGTAACATTAAATTACTATTTAAAATTCATATAAGTCTGTATCCTATCCCCGGTTCAGTAATTAAATGCTCGGGTCTTCCGGGATATTTTTCAATTTTCTTCCTGATCTGCCCAATATACACTCTAAGATAATGGGACTCACTTACATATTCATCTCCCCAGACTCTTGAAAGTATATATTTTTGCGTTACAATTTTTTCCTTATTTTGTGCCAATAATTTTAAAATATCATATTCTATCGGGGATAATTTTATCTCATTGCCGTTACTGTAAACATTTCTGTTAGCTAAATCAATTTTAATATCCCCGAGTATAATTACAGGATTATTATCTTCTTTTTTTGAATGTCTGATGGCTGTCCTGATCCTTGCAAGCAATTCACCAATGCTGAATGGCTTTGTAATATAA
Source organism: bacterium (assembly GCA_021371805.1). Classification (GTDB taxonomy): domain Bacteria; phylum Actinomycetota; class Humimicrobiia; order Humimicrobiales; family Humimicrobiaceae; genus JAMDDL01. The sequence continues at coordinate 3,065 of JAJFVM010000113.1, read as the reverse complement.
TCATCTGCACCGGAATCCAATGCCAGCACCTTATCGTTTTCACTTTCTCTTACAGACAAAATAATTATAGGTGTTGTAGAGAACTCCCTTATCTGTTTTAATATTTCAAGTCCGTCAGTATCCGGCAAACTTAAATCCAGCAAAATTAAATCGGGTTTAAAAAATGCAGCTTTTTTTACTCCACTATCCCCATCCTCAGATTCTTCAATTAAAAAATTATGCGCTGTTAATGTGATTTTTAGAAGTCTTCTTACTTCCTTTTCATCATCAATAATTAATATTTTTTCTTTTTTAATATTCATTTTTATTAAATTTAAAATTAATATTAAACCACATTAAATTTTTAATATTTTGTATATTAATTAAAATAAAAATAATAAATAATATAATTTTAATCTCATTTTGTTACTTCTTTATTTTTCGTTAACTCCGGCTGAGAGTATATGGGTAATGTAAAAGTAATAATAAGACCTTTCCCTTCATTGGGTTTTGCGGAAATAGTGCCTTTATGAAGCTCAATTATTGACTTGCAAATCGAAAGCCCCAGACCCGTACCCTGAATGCTTCCTAAAACTTTAACTCTGTGAAACTTATCAAAAATTTTTGGGATTTCTTCATGCGGTACGCCAATTCCGTTATCCGCAATATTTACAATTATATTGTCTATATCCCTTAGTACCTCTATGGTAATATTACTGCCAGGTTGCGAGTACTTTACGGAGTTATCTAAAAGATTTATAAAAACCTGTTCAATCAACGAAAAATCTGCCCAGATTAACGGCAGATTATCTTTAACTCTTATCCCCAGATTTCTCTCGCCAATATTTTCAATCTCCTTAATCGCCACTCCTATTATGTCTTCCATATCACACCATTCATAATTTAAAGTCAGCTGTTCGCTTTCTATTCTTGCCATATCCAACAAGTTATTGATTATCCTCAGCATTCTTAATGAACTCTGACTGATATTTTGTATCAGTTCCCTTCTGTCTTGCTTGTTTAATATTTTTTCATCATTTTCCAGACTACTTGATGAACCAATGATTGAAGTAAGAGGTGTTCTTAAATCATGCGAAATTGAATTAAAAACGGCGCTGTATAATTTTTGCGATTGTTCTAAAACTTTTGAATCACTAAGTTTTTTACTGGTTTTTATCCTGTAAATTACTGCTGCAAGCAAACCGCATATTGCCTCAATTATTTTTTTCTGTTCTATGGTTAATACCAATTCTTTTTCATTCAAAAAAATACCAAGAACACCCACATTCTCATCCTGGGTTTTTAAAGGAAAGTAAATCCCTTTGCTGCTGTCCAAAAAATCAGTGCCCTTTCCTGCAATCTGTCCGTTTATTAAAACCCACTGGGCAACTGCTTTTTCTTTACCTTCAAGCATCTTTTTATTTGTTTCAGGATCCAAACCATGCTCATGGATTTCCAATACATTATTGTCATCTTTGATGAGAAATATAACCTTGCAGTTAATTAACTGCTCTATTTTTTCTTTTACATTTTCGATAATTTCATCTAAATTTATTTTAGCTGATATTTTTCTGCTTAACGAATACAATATCGCCAGATGCTCTTCTTTTCTTTTTATAAACTTAATTTGGGTTCTTATATTTTTTGATAAATAGCTTATTAAAATAACAAGAGCCAGGTAAATAAAGAAACTTGGAATATATCTTAAATCAGCAATTGTAAATAAATATCTTGGGTCAATAAAAAAGAAATCCACCACTAAAAAACCTGCAATTGATATAATAATGGAAGCCAGATAACCCCAGAAAAATGCGACCAACACCATAGGTATGGAAAATAATAAAGTAATATTAAAAATACCCAAGCTGTTTTCAAAATATTTGCATAATATAAAAAATAAAAATAACAATCCAAACCCTACCAAATAAGGTAAAATATAATTGGCATACTTTTTTCTGATAAGGTGCTTTTTTCTAATTCTTTTTAAATGGGTAGGAACCACATGAACCCTTATTTCATCACTGTTTCTGAGAATTTTATCAACAACTGATTCCTGGAACCATTCAATCGGTCTTGGCTTTAAAGATTTTCCTATTATTAGTTGCGTGATATTCCTTTTTTTTGAAAAACTTATAATCTCATCAGCAATATTTGTACCAGTCAGCGAGATTATTTCGGCACCTAACGATTCTGCAAGTTTCAGATTGTTTGCATGTGTGCTTTGTTCTGAAGCAGACAGTCCAGGTTCCCATGGAGTATCAACATTTGCAACAATAAACTCTGCATTCAAGCTGTTGGCCATTCTTTTGCCCATCCTGATAAGATGTGTGGCAAAGCTATTCTTATTGATACAAACCAGAACTTTTTCACCTGCCTGCCATGGACCTCTGATACCATGAGACTGCATGTAATTTTCAAGATGTTCATCAACATTATTGGCCGTATATCTTAAGGAAATTTCACGAAGTGCATTTATATTCCCGGGTCTGAAGAATTTTTTTATTGCTTCTGCTGCTTGAAAAGGAATATAAATTTTTCCTTCTTTCAACCTCTGAATCAAAGCATCTGCATCTATATCAACAAGACGGATCTCTGCTTCTTCCAGCAATTTGTCCGGAACTGTTTCGGTTACAGAAACTCCGGTTATTTTTGCAATTACATCATTCAAACTTTCAATATGCTGTATATTTAACGTTGTATAAACATCTACCCCGGCTTTTAAAAGTTCCTCTACATCCTGATATCTTTTTGTATTTAAACTTCCGGGTATGTTCGTATGGGCAAGTTCATCCACTATTGCTATTTCGGGTTTGCTCTTCAGGAGATTGTTTAAGTCCATTTCAGGGAATTCCCTTCCCCTGTAAGACAATTTAACAGGCTCTATCCTTGGAATTCCTGCAACAAATGGTTCTGTTTCTTTTCTTCCGTGTGTATCAATCCATCCTATTAATACATTTTTACCCTCAGCCATGCTTTCTTTTGCAGCAATCAGCATTGCACAGGTCTTGCCGACACCGGCTGCAGGACCTAAGAAAACAGTTAATTTCCCGTGTTCCATTCTATTTATCTCTTTTAGCAGATTGTCC
>JAJFVM010000090.1 GCA_021371805.1 bacterium | reverse complement strand
TCCATCTCCAAGGTCCCATCTGACATATGTCTCATTACCTTTTGATAGATCTTTAAGTTGTACTATTCGTGGATCGCTCGAAACCGCTGTCGCTGTATAATCAATGCAACTATTCCCGCAGGAGCAGGTTATACGAGCTGTCGCTGGAGGAGTTCCTGCACCAAGAGGAGTCGGGGATACAGAAATTGTTGCAGAGGCTCCTGCAGACAATAAAGTCAACATCATTAATATGGTGAAAACAGATACTGTTATTTTCCATATAGACTTTCCATTATTTTTCATTTTTTCCTCCTTAATAATCCTAGGTTAAATTTGATTTTAAAGCACCCACGATCGAAAATTAATAGGAGACTTTCATATTTTGTAACTATTCAGCCTACCAAAATCAGTTGGTTGATATCGATTTTGGTATAACAGATAAGTGTGATTACTAACCAATGAAAAAAGAAAAACATAATCAATAGCCAACAATTAGCGAAAATTAGTTCTGAGAAATTCGCCCATTGAATCTTCTGAAAGATAGCTATTGAGGTTGTTTTACCCAGGCTGAATAGTTACCATATTTTTATCTAATTTTCCTATTTTTATCCAATTCACTTTACATCTTTTATCCTATTAGGTTAGATTTAATCAAGGGCTACTTGTAATCGAAACTCACTGGGAAATCTTCACATATAAACATACTTATTTTTATGATATTAAATAAAAATAGAAAACCGAGTTTAAAGCTTTATAACACTTCATCTCCAAATTAAAAACATTATAAAACTAAGAATCTTTTTACCTGTATCACATATCCATTAAAAAAAGAATTTAAGATATTTGAAGAGGTTGTGTCCCTCAATATCTTCCTACGGTTCTTTATATCCAATCATATCACATCTGTGAAGTTTTTTTGTATGCCTGAGCAATTAAGGCCTCTTATTCTACTAGGGGATCAGATCCTTAGTATTTCAAGAAAAGAAAGGCCATCATCTTCACAAAGAATGCTGCACTTTACTGTCCGGGCTTTTCCAAATCTCAATATTCTATACGTTTTGCCCTTGCACTATGCTGCATCTGTTATCTTAAATTTCGTTCTCAATAAGAATATCCTCAGGCATTGACTTAGGCAGTCTACTGCTATCTTTTGGTTGTGCTGATAAATTTTTTGCATCTAAAAAACTTTTGTAAGCTTGCCATATCCATTTTGTGAGATCTAACCAAATTATATGCATTGAAATTTATATGTTTAATATAATAATATGCCTATTATAATACCTATTAACCGGGAAGTTTATCCACTATAAAAAACATTATCGATTGGGGGAATTTTATGGAAACAATGGACGCAATTTTAACCCGAAGAAGCATCCGGAAATACTTGCCAGACCCGGTAAATCGGGATGTGATTGAGAATGTTATAAAAGCCGGAATGAATGCACCGTCCGCAGGAGACGAACAGCCCTGGCATTTCGTTATAATTGATCAACAAGACCTTCTTGAGAAAATCTCAGAGGTACACCCATATGCAAAAATGTTGAAGGGTACTCCCGCTGCGGTTCTCGTCTGTGGGGACCAGAAAGTTCCGAAATTCAAAGACTTCTGGATTCAGGACTGCTCAGCTGCAAGTCAAAATATGTTGCTTGCCGCCCACGATCTTGGGCTAGGGGCGGTCTGGATCGGGGTTTATCCAGCTGAAAAGATGGTCCGGGAACTAAGGGGTTTGTTAAATACTCCAGAGCATGTAGCTCCGTTTTCGATCATTGCAATGGGTTATCCGGCAGAGGAAAAATCAGGCCGGCTGAGGTACGATACTTCCAGAATCCATAGTAATTCCTGGTAAAATTTCCCGAATCCGAATCCGAATCCAGAATAACGCCTGGTAGAAATCAGGCCGCCTTCCAGCTAAATTCCGGGAGGCATGCATGTTACTGAAAGGTATAGTTTATACCCTTTTAATTTTCGCTGAAGCTTTCCTTTACTTTTTATCCTTCTGGGTTGAGCTTTATATTAACTGCCTTATATTAACTACCAGATAATTTTTAGAAATCTTCTTTAATAAAAGGGGATAATTAAGTGCAAAATTAAGCAGTAGTATAAAGAGGGCTAGTTTATGAAAAAAAAGCTGGTGTCAGGTCTTATTTTACTTATAATGCTTTTTGCTGCACTGCCTTATTCAGCAGGAGCTGCCGATGAAAATCATCTTAAATATACAAGCTCAGGAAACGCTTTTGGAGGTGGAGAGAATCTTCAGATTAACCAGGATATTCAAGGAGATCTGGTGCTTGCAGGATCCCGGCTTGAGATAAATGGGAACACTGGAGACGATTTCATAGGTGCAGGCGGGGAGCTAGTTGTCAATGGAAACGTTTCAGGAAACATTATTGCAGCCGG
>JAJFVM010000061.1 GCA_021371805.1 bacterium | reverse complement strand
TACGCTGAATGAATTTATAAAGGTATATGAAAAAAGTCATAAAGCTCTTGCAGATGACCTGGTGCTGACTATTGAAAAGAATACAACCGAACATAAAAACATCGTTGAACTTATACAAAGCAAAATATCAATTAAGGCTTTCTCAGCGTGGCTTACAGGTGCAAGCGTTTTTATAGGCATTATAGTAACACTACTTAAAATTTTTAAGGTGATGTGATGGATGAATTTTGGAGGCTAAAATGAAATCAGCGTTTCCGGTTTATAAATGGAAAAATTTTAATACTACATTGCCAGAGCACGTTAATAATGTTATAGGTTTAGGATTTAAAGGTTTAAGTATTTTCATCGACTTAGCGGATTTTCCTAAGGCAGGGCTTAATCATAATTCTCCTTCTCTGGCATGGTTTTTATATATGAACCATTGTTTTACATTTTTTGGAGACCCTATGAGAAGCTGGACATTTGACGGCCGGACTCATGCTTTTGATGTAGGTCCCAAAAATGAAGATATGAAATCGGCTTTCATATTCTGCAAGAAATATAATATAACTCCGTTTGTAAACTTTGGACATTCAGAGGAAAAAAATTCATGGCTTACAAGAAGTCCATCAATGGATAAATGGTTATGGCTAAGAAGATTTTCACTTGAGTTTGCAAGATATTTAAAATACAAATATAAATTCATAGATGTACCTATGGAAGTATGGAATGAGCCTTCGGAATGTATGAGCGTATATACTTATGTAAATGTTTCAGTAAATATGGAAATAGGATGGCACAGCATATATCCGAACAGCAATGTTTATGTAGGTGAATCTGATATCAGCAATACATCATTTTTAAATGGAATTTTAACAGACGCTCCGTTGATGAGCAGAAAGAAAGTAGTTTTATCTGCGCATATCTTAAAAAAACAAGAATGGGAATCTAACTTAATTGATGAATTTTATAATAAATCAAAAGCAATAGGAAAGTATTTTGCTCTTACGGAAATTAACCCTCTTGACAATTTTGGTTATATGGAAAAAATGTTAGTCAAAGATAAAAACGGAAACACAGTAGGGGCTAAAGTGATTATGTTTGCCCCGGTATTGTTTATAAGAAATGATATCGTAGGCAACGCAAACGAGTTCAGGGAATGTCTAATATTTTATAAAGACAGACCGAGAGAATGGCAGGTAGTTCATTCGGATCACATGAAAGAAACTAAAGAATTTAATAAGAGAGTTTGGAGTTAATATGGATTACGCACAATATTTTGAAAGCTTAGGTTATAAATATATCCCCAAATATCATAAACTTATTGTCAAGGATTTTCAAAGGCATTGTGGTATTTCAGCAGACGGGGTTATAGGGCCTATAACCAAATCTAAAATTGACTTTTATAATAAGGATAATTTCTGTCCAGAAGTGTTTGAACCTATAAAACCTTATCGGGAATATAATGATGTAGAAATAGAAGCTTTGATGAGATATAAGATTAAATGGTTAGGCTCAATTTTTAACAGGAATGCTAAAGAAAATGATTTTGATGTTCTACATTCGATAGCTCACGCAATTTTAGAATCAGCAAGCGGAACTTCGGCCATAGCTTTAAAGAAGAATAATTTATTCGGCTTCGGCGCTTATGATAGTTCACCTATGGCAAGCGCTAAAAAGTTTTCAAGTTTTGCGGAGTGTATACAAATCTGGTCGGCATGGTTTAATAAAAATTATCTGCTTCCAACAGGAAAATATTTTAATGGGAACTCTGAATATGGAGTAAACAAAAAATATGCAAGTTCATCGATTGCAGGAATTAATAAAGCATTTATCGTAAAAGATTTAAGGAACCAGCTTGGCAAGTAACACGGCAATATAAAGTTGCCATGTAAAAATAATAATAGAAAGGATAATTTTATGGAATTTTTAGGAGTTAATATTGCTATGGTAACGGCATTAAGCGTTATTGTAGTGGGTCTTGTGGAATGGTTTAAAACGCCTGCCATACCTACTTGGGCGGTAAGACTTATTTCACTGGCGATATCTTTTGCAGTAGTGGGATTGGTGATATTAGTAAATCCAATGACATGGCAGATATTTATTGTAACAGGATTTGCAGTATTCTTTGTTGCAAATGGAATCTATCATTCTGCGGATGTAGTTAGAACAGCAAAAAGTAAATAATTGTAAAAAATTAAATATTGTGATAATCTATTTATAGGTTATTCTTACTTGCCTCTTCGGTTACAAAATTAATCGGGGAGGCATTTTTTTATTGGGGGAAAATTATTTATTTTTTTTATTGACAAATTATTATATTTATAATATATTTACATCATGAACAAAATAAAAGAAAATATGAAAAAATATCTGCTTATTATTGAGCCCGAAGAACATAAGTATATTAAGCTGAAAGCTGCTGAAATGGGGCTCACAGTTAAAGAACTTATACTTTATGGGGTGCATGAGCTAACTTGGAACAGAAAAGAGATGAAAAAGAAATGAGCTTAACAAGATTGGAATCAGAAACTGGAATCAATTATAACGATGAGGAAAAATTTGCAATTGTTTATACAGCAAATGATTCATTAAAGAAGAAATTGGATATGCTATGTAAGTTACACCCAGACCAGTTTGAAAGATATGTATTAACTGGCGATGATGAAGAAGTAAAAAGCTATCATATTCCTAAAAAATGTGTGCTTATAAAGACCCCTGCAACTTATTCTGATGAACAAAAATTGAAAATGAAAGAAAGAGGTCAAAGACTTAGTGCAAGACATGTTAAAAAAGACGAATCAACTCGTAAAAAAACGAGCCTACTTTAATTAAAATTAAAAACAGGATAAATACTATTAGACAAAGGAAGAGCAGTAAAATGAGACGAATAACATCAGAGATTTCACAACTAATTTTAGGAATATTAATTATGGCAGCTGGTTTTGGTTTAACAGTTAATTTCCTTAACGGTCTGATGTTAATTGGAATTATTTTAATCATAGCAGGAATAATAATTCTGCTTAGGATGGTGGTGAATTAAAATGCATAGACCGGCCGGATTATTCAAGAATTTCGAGGATTATCTCAGTGATGAGATAAACCCAGAATACGATGAAATAGACACAACTTGTAAGGAACGAGATTTAGGAATGGGGGATAATGAAAATAACGATAATTAAGGAGGAAAAATGAAAAAAATAAAAGAAGTAACTCAAAAAGACAAAATAATTGAAATGGAAAGACTGTTTGATGAAATAATAAAGTTATTACCTAAAAATTCAGTATCATTACAAGTCCATGATATCGACATGAGCCAACTAAATAGGGAAGTATGGAAAATAGAACCGAATATAGCCAATGATTCCCTAAGGGTATATTTGACTGCAAAAAGAAAAATAGCAACGGATCCGTCATTTGATATAACTTTATTCGGGGAGGTGCCAAATGACTGAATT
>JAJFVM010000040.1 GCA_021371805.1 bacterium | reverse complement strand
TCAGACTTCCTTCTATGCTTGAACCTATATTAATAATATATTTGACATTCTCTGCTTTTGCTTCCTCCAATACTGTTTCAGGGTCTTTCCCTTCAATCATATCAAGATGTGTATGAGTATCAATAAAGTAAGTTTCAATTTTTTCCAGCTGATTTTCAGACATTAAACTGCTCCTGACCCTAATAACAAATTTTATATAAAAGTTAGAAATTTCAGAAAAACAAAGCCATTAATATAAAAATTTTCAGATTTCCTTAATTCTGGGGAACAATATTTCCCGGCTTCCTAATTTTGTTTTGCCTTCGAAACTTCCCCACTGTCCGTCTTTATGCAAATTAAAGTCATAAATACTTTTATCAATCCCTATCTGGGAAAATATTTTTGAGCATGTTTGAGGGATAATGGGTATAAGCATCAAGGTTGACAGCCTTAATGATTCGATGAGCGTATACAAAATTTCGTCCAGTTTCCTGATATCCTTGTCTTCAGTGCTTTTTGCAACATTCCATGGCTGGCTTTCTTCTATATATTTATTAGCCATGTTAATCAGCTCTGATATTTTTGACAGGTAATCATTGAACCTGAAATCTCTGACACAAATGACTGCATAATCTTTAACTTCATTCCATTTTCTTTTGAAATTTTCGTTTATGCCCTCATTTGACGGGACAATTCCATTTCTGTATTTTTCAACCATTACCATGGTTCTGGACAATAAATTGCCTATATCATTGCTTAAGTCAGAATTAAATCTTCTTACCATGAGTTCATGAGTAAAAGATCCGTCCTGGCCGAAAGTCATTTCCCTCATAAGGAAATATCTTATCGGTTCAACGCCATAGCTTTCCGATAATTCATCAGGGTCAAGAGTTATCCCCTTTGACTTTGACAGTTTTTCCTGCCCAAGCATTACCCATCCATGTACGACAACCTGTTTCGGTAAAGGAAGCCCGAGCGACATAAGTATTGCCGGCCAGATTATTGCATGAAATTTTAAAATATCCTTTCCGATATGATGTTGATCTGCAGGCCAGTATTTTAGAAACAGATTTTCATCATCAAGAGTATATCCAAGTGCAGATACATAATTGATTAAAGCATCAACCCAAACGTAACAGACATGCTTGCTGTCAAATGGGACCGGCACTCCCCACTTCACTGTTGTCCTTGAAATGCTTATGTCTTTCAGGCCCTGATTTAAAATACCCATCACCTCATTTTTTCTTGTCTCTGGATAGATAAAATCAGGATTTTCCTGGATATGCTTAAAAATTGCATCCTGATATTTTGATAGTTTAAAAAAATAATTTTCTTCTTTTATATATTCGATTTCCCTGCCGCACTCCGGACATTTCCCGTCTGTTACCTGTGCATCAGTAAAGAAGGTTTCATCTGGAACACAATACCAGCCCTCGTAATGACCTTTATATAAATCCCCGTTTTTCTTCAACATTTCAAGTATATTCTGTACTGCTTTTTCATGTGCCTTATCTGTGGTTCTTATGAAGGAATTATTGCTTATTTCATAAAGATTAAGAAGCCTTTTCATATCATCGGACATCAAATTCACATATTCCTGCGAACTGATGTTTCTTGCCTGCGCGCTTTTTTCAATCTTCTGCCCATGTTCATCAGCGCCTGTCAGAAAATAAACATCACGGCCTTCCAGTCTTTTAAAACGTGCAACCGCATCTGCAAGCGTAGCCTCATAAAAAAATCCCAGATGGAGCTTGCTGTTCATATAAGGAATTGCGGTTGTTATATAAAATTTATTGTTTTTTTCTTCCATAACCGGCCCTCAAATATTTAATCTATAATTATATAATTAATTTTGTAATGTAATCTTCCTGATAAAATATGGATCTTTTATAAAAGCACGGCACTAAACTTGTTATTCATTTAAAACCAGAACAAACATAATATTTGAAAATCTTCAGAAATGAACTATAGCATAAAAATTAATTAATTTTAAAACCTATTTAACTTTATGGAAATATTATATAAATCCCTTCTGCTGATTTCATACTTTGTCATTATATTTTTAAAAGCATCCTTTTTATTAATTCCCTTTTTCAGTAAAGCACTCAGTTCCTTTTTTATAATATCTTCGGTAAATTTTTCTTCTTTTTTAACTTCCATTCCCGAAACAACAAGTACGATTTCTCCTTTTAACCTTAAACCCTTTTGTTCTCTTTCCTTAATTATTTGAAGAACTTCACCGGTTTTGCCCCTGATGCATTCTTCAAAAATTTTTGTAATTTCTCTTGCCAGACATACATCTCTTTCTCCTAATATTTCCTTTATTAATTCCAGAAGTTTCTCGATCCGGTTCGGAGATTCATAAAAAATAACAGTGTAAGGGAGATCTTTTATTTCCTCCAGTTTTCTTTTAATTTTCATATTTGTTTTCGGCAGAAATCCCACAAATAAAAAATTATCAACCGGAAGTCCTGACAAAACCAATGCAGACAACGCAGCATTTGGCCCCGGGATGGTGCTCAAATTAATATTTTCTTCGATACATCTTTTTGTAAGTTTAAAACCAGGATCTGAAATAAGAGGTATCCCGGATTCCGAAACAAGTACAACATTTAAGCCTTCTTTAAGTTTCCGGATTATTTCCTCTGTTTTCTTCACAGTTGTATTATCATGATAACTTTCAACTTCCGACTTTTTTATTTCATACCTGGAAAGCAGTTTTTTTATAGTCCTTGTATCTTCTGCAATAATTAAATCTGCGTTATTTAAAGTATCTATCAACCTGAAACTTACGTCCTGCAAATTCCCTATCGGGGTTGCACAGATATATAAAATACCTTTTCCTTTTTCTTTTCCCACTTTTTTCTTTATTGGCTGTTATTATTTTTTAAAAAGAGATATAAATTCGTTTATAATTTTAATGACTATTGTCTTATCGATTATTTTTTATTTTCTCATAATATATACATTTTATAAAACCATATAATTTCCTGGAAAATTATAAATTCCGAACAGAATAAATACGGCCGGATTTTTAATCCGGCCGCA
>JAJFVM010000181.1 GCA_021371805.1 bacterium | reverse complement strand
AAATATTTTTGGGGGTAATCGAATTTCACATTCTCAACATCACCGATGATGGTCTCCGCGAACAAACTTGCAATCCCGGCCGCAGCAGGATTTAATTCTACTCCATATAAAGAGGCGTTTTTAAAAATATTTTTTAACTTTAAAAGGGTTGCCCCGCAAGCACAACCTATTTCCAAAAAATTCAATTTTTTATTATTATTCCTAGGTATAAAACTAATTAAATCATCCCTTATATAAAAGCTGTAGTCTTTATTAAATCCCCATTTGTTCTCAAATTTTTTACTGTTATTTTTCAAAAGTTCTGAAAATTCGGAGCAATTAGTTTTAAAAGATCTGCTGCCAAAGTGATGTATAAAAGTATCTCTACACAAAATCAGCTTATATCCTGCCTTTATAATCCTCATTGAAAGATCGTCGTCTTCATAGTTACCAGGAGAAAAATCTTCATCGAAATACCCCACCCTATCGAGTACCTTTCTTTTTAAAAGGAGACAATATCCTACTAAATTCAGCCTCTGCTCCCAGAGATTTTCATCAGAAATATTATATTGTCTTGCAAAAAGCTGCATCTCTTCCATGCTCTTATAATTAGTGTTTATTGCCTGATAATTTGAACAATAATTGGTTACCGGACCTGCGGCACCAATTTTTTCGGAGCTGTTAATGCATATTAATAAGTTTTTAAGCCAGTTATGGGTGACGACTGTATCATTATTCAAAAAAAGTATATTTTCAAACGAACTTGCAACAATGCCTTGATTGCAGCCTTTCGGAAAACCTAAATTGCTTTTATTAAAAATCAATTTCATATCGATGTTTTTATTTTGATTACGAAATGATTTTAAATAATCGGTTGTCCCATCTTCGGAATTGTTATCAACCAATATAATTTCATAACTGCCGGCTGGGGTAAATTCAATAATCGAGTTAAGACATTGTTGGCTATATTCTAATTGATTATGGGTAACAATCACTATACTTGTCTTGAAGTTATTTTCCTTATACACCATTCATTTCAAAATTTCATAAAGAATTTAAAGCACTTTATTTAAGTTGCTCGAGCTGCTCGTTCCATTGAAATATCTCATCGAAGTTGAACGATAAATTTTGGTTACTTTCTTATTTAAATTAATATTTTTCTTTTCGTCTAATAAGCCCTGCAGTTGAGATTGAATTATATTATTGTTGCTTTGCTCTATTTTTGATATCTCTTTCAATAGCATATTGAACTTATCGGTAATACTTTTATCAACATTGCAATTTTTCGGAAAATTTTTTAACTTCGAATCTATTACTTTTTTTATTTTATTTTTTTCTTTATCTATGATAAGAAAAGAATCGATATCTTCCGCAAGAAGCGCTCTATTTTGTTCAAAGGTTAACTTTTTTAATTTACTTATTTGGTTTAAAATTTCATCAATCAAATTTTGATAATAAATATTCATTTCTTAATTAAAATTTTTTACCTTTTATCTCAACCCAAGCAGATCTTAAATTCAGCAGTAAATCTTTTACCTCTAGGAATGGCTGCTTTTCCTTCTTTGCATTGCCTATTACCAATCTATAAATCATATAATTATATATTTCCATTAAATTGGCAGCAATTTCTCCGCCTCTTATCATATCTAGCGCCAACATCAATTCTTTTAATATAGCCTGCGCTTTTAAACTGTTAATATGTACACTTTCATAATGATTTTCTTCAAGATTAATCAGACACCTTTCGATAAAACCAATTGCACCGTCATATGCTAAAATTATTAAATCCTGCTTGCTGCAGCTTTTAATTTTTACTTCATTATATTGTTGATATGGGGTTTTTACTGTCATTTTTTTGATTATTTAAACTTTATTTTTATATCATTTTCATTCAATTTTATATTTTTAAAATAATGTACCCATTAATTGTTGCAGCCACTGCAACTGAGTATTCGAAGAATTCATTGCCGCTTCCATTGCCGCAAATTTTTTTATTAATGATTCTTCTTTTGTCTCTAGCCTGGCTTCTACTGTCTCGATTTGTTTTTGAAACATACTTATCTCCTTTTCGAAACTAGAAGACTTGCTTTTCAAAATGCCTGTTGTGCTGTTGGTAATATTATATAAATAATTATTAACTCTAACGCCAATGCCATAATCTTCAACTTCGAGATCGGAAACACCATTATTCTTTGTAAATAGATTTTTAACTGCTTCAAAGTCACTTGCAATTGCTTCATTCAATTCCGTATCGTTTATAACCAATTTACCGGCAAGCATAGACGTACTATCAGAGGTAGTACCATTGAATGAACTTTTTGTTATACCTATATTTGCAAGACTGCTTAAACTTTCATCAAGCCCACTTACCCCACTTGTAAATAAATTATTCAAATTATATTTAATATTATTCAAAGTTACATCTCCGTTAACCAGCCCAAAATATCTGTCAGATTCACTTTCGATCGGATAAATTCTTTTTTCGGTTACCTTACTATATATTAAATCAATTGCACTGTTATACTGATTTACGAAGTTTTTGATTTTAGCAGCAATTGCCGCTGTATCTCTTTCTACGGAGACATTTGTTGTACCAGTTTTTAACAACTGTAAAGTAGCCCCATCTATAACATCGGTTATCGAATTGGTTGAAGAGGTTATATCTTGCCCGTCTATTGTTATTGAAGCATCGGATGCAGCAACAAACTCATTTTTTATGGTCGAATCACTACTTAGGATTCCAAGGTCGGCAAGTATATTGTTGCCGTCAACCAATTGAATCTGATTTTCTGCTCCCGTGTTTACACTTCGGAGCCTTAAAACATTATCAACGACTGTTGCTCTTACATTTGCATCCTCAGCATTATTAATTTTATCTCTGATTGAATTTAAAGAGTCGAGTTCATTTACTTCAATATCCACACCATTTATCTTTATCACCCCAGCTGTTAAACCCAGAGCTTCTGTTGATGAATCTTTTCTGTCCGAACCTATCGTATGAGCCGTCGCAATAGAATTTACTGTCACCGAATAATTCGCAGCTGCGGCATTGCTCGCTATAGTCCACTGAACAATTGATTGCTCGCTATAGGAAACATTGTATATATTAAAAGCACTTTCGGATGATAAATCACTGGCTAAACTTTTCAGATTGTTCAATCGTGAAGAAATATCATTGTAAATCTCTTTTTTCTTATCTAATAAATTTTGTTTGACTTTAATATTGTCTATCGATGATCTTTCAATAGACATCAGTTCCTCTATAATCTGAGTGGTATCTATATTTGATGAAAGCCCGCTAATATACATAATAAAACCTTTCAGTTGTATTCTTTTTTTATAATCTTTATATAATTTATATCGGTTATTTTTTAAAAAAACTATAACATTTTTAATGGATGTTATATTTATTTTTTAAATTTTCCATGTCTTAAGATTTAGCCATCCCGTATGTAAACTAACATAAATTTTTCAATGAGTTTTCCAGTAAAATAGCTGCATATCCAGCCTGAGCTTGTATATTTGCTTTATCCTTCATCAGTACATGCCTATAAAAAACCTCAGCTTCCTCAAACATCCGAAGTTTTTTCAAACTATTGCCGAGGTAAATGAAATAGTCAACTTTTTCATTATCAAGACTTATTGCTTTTGAAAAATAAAGTGACGAGTTGATAAAATCACCGGTCATATAATAAGAGAGCCCTGCAATATAAAAACATTCGGGATCGGGACCATTTAACTTTAGGTAAAGCAATGCTTTTTCAAGTGCTTTATCATAACTTCCGGTAAAATAAAGAGCATTTGCAAGATGAATAAAAATCTCTTTATTTTTGTATTCCTTATCAAGAAAAGCCGCATAATTTAACATCTCAATTGCATTCAAATATTCCTTTTTATAAAGATAAATTTTTCCAAGATTCAAATAAGTTTCAACAGAACCAGGATTCAATTCTTTGGCTTTTTTAAAAAGGCTAATAGCCTCATCCAGTTTTTCAAGTGACATTTTTGCAGTACCTAAATTATGAAAAACATTCCAATACTGCTGATTTTCATCAAGAATTCTTTCAAAAATCTCCTCTGCTTTTTGATAATTTTTAATGCACAAATTTGACAGACCCCATTTACTCATCGCATCTACATCAAACTCATCATTATTGAAATACTTTGAAAAAAAGATATCCGCATCTTTATACTTTTTCCGTTCATAATAAATATTAGCTTTATAAAAATCTGCTTTTTGGATAAATTTCGATTCAATATCGTCTAGCTCATTTCCACTGGAATAATTTTCCTTTTGAGCATTTAAAAAACTAATTGCTCGTTTGCTTAAACCAAATGAATATAATTTTTGCAAAATCTGTTCGATTATATGGAGCGGATATTTTATATTTTTTATTTTTTCCAACAAGTTAACAATCTCATTTATTTTATTGGATTGGTAATAAGCCGTAATGAGATTTAACAGTGTTTCACCGGAATATTTATTAATCTTAAAAGCTTTTCTAAGATTCTTTATTGCGTAAGTGTAATTATTTAAACCAATATAGCATATCCCGATCAGATTTAATGTTTTCCAGGATCTTATTGCTTGATCCATTACACCGCCGATAACTATCTCATTTCTTTTATCATCAATGATTTTAGAAAAATTTTTAATTGCGTTATCATAATCACCAAGATAATATTGAGCCAACCCTAAATTAAATAATGCCTCTTTGAAATTTTCATTTATTTTTAATATTTTGGTTGCCTCCCCTATAGCTTTCTCATATTGTTTCATCTGGATATATGTTGATGACAAAGCTGAAATTCCGAATATACAATATGGGCTTATTTCCCCTTCTTTCTGCTTCTCCTCCATCAGATTAAAATGTTTGACTGCTTGATCAAGTTTACCCATGTTTTTATACTGGATTGCCAGATTATATTCATGAAATCCGTTATGTGGTTCTTCTTTAATCGCTTCCTGCAACAGCGCCAGATTTCTATCCATTTTATTTTTTCTATTTATTTCATCTTGCATATATCCGGTATGAAAAACATTAATATTTGAAAAGAAGCTATAAGGTTTAAAACTATTATCGGTATAAATCAAGTTCTCATGTATCCTGCCCGTAAATCTAAAGTTAGGATTATTGACCCAGA
>JAJFVM010000022.1 GCA_021371805.1 bacterium | reverse complement strand
TAGTCCTTGGCATCTACTGACCTCATTAAAACGCTTAATTATTTCTCCCGGAATTGTCTTCTGATTTGTTCCGAAGCCAGTTGCTGCAGATTTGAAAATGATTTAAGGCTTGATGATCCCCCAACAGACTCAGTGGCGATATCCTGAACTTTTTGATAGGATTTCTCCAATTGTTCTGAAAGGTTGGCAATCTGGCTGCTCTGCTCTTTTACAGTTTTTTCAATAAACCCGATGATTTATCCTTTCTTTCACTGATAGTTTAATACAAACCAAAAGATGGAACAAGTACTAGATTTCTTTTTTTGATTTTAGTACAATCCCTGAATTGCCGAGTTATTGTTTATAAAAATACAAGCAAAATTAATATTTTGTACGGTTGTTATATTTTACAGTTTTAATATATAAGGCGCTTTAGTTAAGTTATTTAGGTAGACTAAATCCATTCTATGGTTATATTTTTTTCTAATTGACTGAATTCTTTGTCTCCCGTAACTAAAATCCCTTTATAATTGCTTGCTGTGGCTGCTGCTATGCAATCAGCATATGATAATGAATTAAATGCTTTAAATTCTGCAGCTTTTTTTATTAATTCAATATCCAAGTAAGTCAATTCTATCGGCAAAATTTTAAAATTATTTTCAAATTTTTTTGATCTTTCATAACCTTTTTCTCTTAATGTTATATAATAAACTTCACCCCAGTTTATAATATTCATCATAAATTTTATTCCTTCACTTGAGGCTTTATCAAAAAGGTCTATCACTTTTTTATAACCTTTATCTTTTTCAAAATATGTTATTAAGGAATATGAATCGATAATATAGTTTTTCACAAATTCTTTTCCTTTTCTTTTTCTGAAATTAAAGATTTTAACAATTTGCCATTTTCGGAGATACTGCCGGCTAACTTTTCATAATATTCTTTATTTAATAAAGTTAAAATAATTTTATTATCTCTGAATTCAATAATAAACTTAGAGCCTTTTTTGATATTTATTTTTTTTCGCAGTTTTGATGGTAAAATAATCTGCCCTTTAGACGATAAAGTCGTTGATAACATAGAAACACCTTTAATTTTAGATTAATAATTTTTTATTAAGATAATGAAAATATAACATACTTTAAATAAAATTACTACAATATATTTATAACTTACATAAAAATTTAATCTTACATAATACAATATTCTTATTAATTTAAGCCTTATTTTAAAATAAATATGGAAAAGACTATAATTTAAAAAATAAAGAATTTGGTAAGAAAAGAAACGATTTATGATGCTGACGGTCCTGTTTCAACTGTTGCAAAAGTTATGAATTCGTCAGCACAAAATTCAGACAAATTATTAAAAAATGATTTTCATAACTGTTGCTTTCTAGTTAGAAAATAAAATTTTTATGGAAAAAGTTAAACCTGATTTTGATTATCTTGATTTCGATTATGCAGAACACAGGCCGATTATAAATGAAAAAAGCTGGGATAAGAAAACTTGCATCATGGCTGGCTGACCTGGATTTCCGGTCAAAGGCTGCCTAAAAAATCATAAACCATGTTTATTGCATATAAAGGTAGGTTAACCAGCCATTGCTCCTTACGAAAATCTGACATGGATGTCCGCAATGAATATTTGGGTAAATACTGCTGGTAATAACTTTTCAGACTTTTTGACTGTAAATTTTCAGATGCTTTTACTTCCAGGGGAAATATTTCTGATGCTATATGAAATACAAAATCTACTTCAGAACTTCCTTTTTCTGATGACCAGTAAAACGGTGATATTCTTTTACTAGAAATTAACTGCTGAAGCACATATTGCTCTGTAAGCGCCCCTTTGAATTCTCTAAAAATCCTGCTTCCCTCCAGAAGAGTTTTAGATTCAAGGTTGCTGATAGCAGAAAGCAATCCAATATCCAGCATATAAAGTTTAAATGCACTGCTGTCTTCATATGCAGAAAGAGGAATTCCCGGTTTGGATATTCTGTTTACTTTATATATAAGTCCGCTATCAAGAAGCCATTGCATGGCCACCTCAAAATCTTTTCCCCGGGAACCTTTTTTTACAAGGCCATAAACAAATTTCCGGTTTTCTTTTGCAAGCTGAGCAGAAATTGAATGCCAGAGCTGTCTTATTCGCGGCACTATTTCATTTGGTGCATGTTTTGAAAAATCCTGTTCATAAGAAAAAAGCAGGCTTTCCTGTATTTTTCGCACTGCTGTATAATCTTTTGTTTCAATAAATGTGCTGACAACTTCAGGCATTCCGCCCACAAAGTAATATTGCTTCAGTAAATCAATGTATTTACTTTTA
>JAJFVM010000238.1 GCA_021371805.1 bacterium | reverse complement strand
ACATAACGATTCATTCTTCCAGATTTACACCAACGGCTTGTTGATAGATGATAAGGTAGCTGAAAAATTAGCTAAACTGGGAAATGCTGTTCCTTGCATAAGCGTGGAGGGATTTAAAGAAGAAACTGAAGCAAGAAGAGGTCCCGGGAGCTGGGATAAGATAATGAATACTTTTGATACTTTAAAAAGGCACGGTGTAATTTATGGGTTTTCAGTAACTGCAACCAGAAATAATAATGAGCTTGTTGTAAGCGATGAATTTATAGACCTAATGATTAAAAAGGGAGCATTTGTCGGATGGTATTTTAATTATGTCCCAATCGGCAAAGAGCCTAACATAGATTTAATGCCGACTCCTGAGCAAAGAGATTACAGAAGAAAAAGGATACTTAAAATAAGAAAAGATAGAAGTATTACAATTGCTGATTTTTGGAATGATGGAAATCTTGTTCACGGGTGTATGGCAGGTGGTAAAAATTATTTGCATATTAATGTAAATGGCGATGTGGAGCCTTGTGTTTTTGTACACTTTGCTGCAGACAATATAAAGGAAAAAAGTCTTGAAGAAATAATTACCTCACCATTCTTTATGGCATTCAGAAAAAGACAACCATATTCAGAAAATCTGCTGAGGCCTTGTTCGATTATTGATAATCCTCAGGTTTTAAGGGATGTAGTTGCTGAAACCGGCGCATACCCGACACATGAAGGAGCTGAAACAATTATTACCACTCTTGCAAAACAACTTGATGATTATTCGGAATCCTGGAGATGCTACGCTGATAAGGCATGGGAAACAGAGTACAACCAATATACTGATTCAGGGCAAAGAGTTGCCGGATAATTATTTAAATAAAAAAATAAAATTTATATATTGCTTTAGTCAGGGTTTTAAATTATTATTAGTACCTTAAAATATAAAAGCATAAGCTTTAATAAGTTTAATAAAAAAAGTAGAAATCATCTATTTCTCACCAGGTTGCGGCTTATTTTATGGCAAGTTTATCTGGTTCAAAATAAATTAAAATAGGTAGTAGATGGTTTGTGCTGCCTATTTTTTTATGCTAAAAAAATAGTGGAGGTGAAAGTTAGATAATTAAGAAAATTCGTATAAATGAACAAATACGAGTTCCAAAAGTAAGATTGATATCTGAAGAGGGAAGTCAGTTTGGCATAGTTCCCATTGAGAAAGCCATTGTTTTAGCTAACGAGGCAGATCTTGACCTGGTGGAAGTTTCTCCGGATTCCGATCCGCCTGTGTGCAGGATAATGGATTTCGGGAAGTATAAATACAAATTGGAGCTAAGCGAAAAGGAAAGAAAGAAAAAACAGTCTCAGGTAACAATAAAAGAAGTAAAGATAAGACCAAAAATAGATAAAAATGATTTTGGCATAAAAGAAAAATATATTGAAAAATTTCTTAAAGAAGGTCATAAGGTTAAAATATCCATTATTTTTAAAGGAAGAGAGATAATCCATAAGGAAATTGGCGAAAATCTTGCTTCCAAACTTATGGAAGATCTTAGCGGCAGATATGTTCTGGATCAGCCGCCGAAAATGGAAGGATTCAATATCACAATGGTTCTAAGTCCTGTTTGATTTGCTGATTTAATAAAGCTTTATGGTATAAAATAATTTTTAAAAATTATTTTGCTTGAATAATTTTATTAATAATGTATAGTGCTTTATTTGATATTTGATATTTGATATTTGATCATAAGATATTTTAATGTAGATGGAGGAAAACAGAAATGCCTAAACTGAAAACTAATAAGGCTGCTGCTAAAAGATTCAAAGTGACCGGAAGCGGCAAGATTATGAGGCAGAAGGCTTATAAAAGCCATATATTGACCAAAAAAACTGCTGATAGAAAAAGACGATTAGGAAAGCCTGTGGTGGTTGATAAAACCAATTTAAAAACAGTTAAAAAACTTCTTGGAAGATAAAACTTTTATACGGAAATTTTTAAAGATAAAAGTTTTGTTTTTCTTTTTAATTTTAGTTTTAATTTAAAGAGAGGTGTTATAAATGGCCAGGATAAAAAGAGGAATAATAAAGAAACAAAGACATAAAAAAGTTTTGGAACAAACTAAGGGTTATTATGGTCTTAGAGGCGGTGCTTACAGAATTGCTAAAGAGCAGTTGATGAAATCCCTAAGTTATAATTATATAGACAGAAAAAATAAAAAAAGGGACTTCAGAAGATTATGGATTACAAGAATCAATATTGCAGCAAGATCAAATGGGCTATCTTACAATGAATTTATCAATGGTCTTAAAAAGGCAAATATTGAAATCAACAGGAAGATGCTTTCAGATATAGCTGTTAATGATGCCGAATCTTTTAAAAAGTTAGTTGAAGCTGCTAAAGTACAACTTTCTGCCTGATATAATTTTTACTTCATAATTAAAGATTTATAAAAATATTAATATGTTTGATAATTTAATTTACCTAACCTTTTAAAAGTTTAAGAATAAACCCACTTTTAATTGATATTAATTCAATGGAAGAAAAAATAAATTCATTAAAAAATGAACTTGATGAAGTATTCTTATCTTTTATAAAAGATAAGAATGAGGTTAAATCTTTATTTGATCTGGATTTATTGGAAAGCAAATATCTCGGTAAAAAGAGTTTTATCGCCCAGACATTGAAGAATATAAATGACTTTCCCCAACAAATAAAGCCGCTGGTCGGTAAGACCGTAAATGAAACCAGAAAAAAAATTGAAGATGATATAAAACTATTAAGAGATGATTTTACCAAGGTTGAATATGATAAGAAACTTCGTGAGGAAAAG
Organism: bacterium; assembly: GCA_021371805.1. Classification (GTDB taxonomy): domain Bacteria; phylum Actinomycetota; class Humimicrobiia; order Humimicrobiales; family Humimicrobiaceae; genus JAMDDL01. The sequence goes on along the minus strand of JAJFVM010000238.1, from coordinate 11,019 downwards.
TTTGATTTAACATTACCGGGAAGAACTTTAACATATGGAAGCAAAAATATAATTTCTCAGGTCATTGAAGAGATACAGGAGATTTTCATTGGACTTGGTTATGAAATTGCCGAAGGCCCTGAGGTGGAAACGGACTATTACAATTTTGAAGCTTTAAATCATCCTCCCGATCATCCTGCAAGGTCACTTCATGATACTTTTTTTATATCGGAAAATATATTGCTTAGAACTCATACTTCTCCTGTTCAAATCAGATATATGGAAAAACATAAACTACCTGTTTATATAATTGCCCCGGGCAAGGTTTACCGTAAAGATTATGATGTAACTCATACTCCTATGTTTACCCAGATAGAGGGGCTGGCAGTTGACAAGAATATTAATTTCGGAAATCTTAAGTGGACTCTTGAAACTCTTGCACATTCTGTTTTTGGAAAAGACAGAAAGGTAAGATTTAGGCCTCATTATTTCCCGTTCACTGAGCCAAGTGCGGAAGTTGATGTATCATGTAATATATGCGGAGGAGACGGCTGCAGAGTATGCTCCGGTACAGGATGGCTTGAAATTCTAGGTGCAGGTATGGTTGATCCCAATTTATACAAGTTTGTTAATTATGATCCCGAAACCGTTAACGGGTTTGCATTTGGAATGGGTGTTGAAAGAATAGCAATGCTTAAATATGGCATAGATGATCTAAGACTTTTTTTTGAAAATGATATAAGATTCTTAAAACAATTCTAAACATAGATTTGTAAGGAGTATTTGACTGGTGAAAATTACCTATAACTGGCTGAAAGAATTTCTTGATGGTTCGGATAATTATTCTCCTCAGGATATTGCATATAAACTAACAATGAGCGGAACCGAAGTAAAAAAGCTGGAATATGTTGGGGAGAAATATAAGGATATAGTTATTGCTCAAATCATAAGCTTTGTAAAGCATCCTAATGCGGACAAGTTATCTATATGTAAGGTAAACACCGGGAAAGAAATTTTAAATATAGTATGTGGGGCAAAGAATTTTAAGGTAAATGACATAGTTGCTCTTGCTCTTGAAGGAGCAAAAATCGGCGATTTTATTATTAAAAAAAGTAAAATAAGGGGTGAATTTTCAGAAGGCATGATGTGCTCCGAGAAAGAACTTGGGCTTTCCCCGGAATCTGACGGGATTTTAATTCTGGAAGGCGACTATATACTCGGAGAAAGCTTTGCCGGGCAAACCGGTCTTGATGACTGGGTTTTTGAAATAGAAGTTACCCCTAACAGGCCTGACTGTCTGAGTGTCGTAGGAATAGCCAGAGAAATAAGTGCTGTTACGGAACTGAATTTAAGATATCCTGAATATGAAAATTATAATAATGCTGCTGCTGATGATAAATTTAAAATAGAGATAAAAGATTTTAAGCTCTGTCCAAGATATTCAGCTAAGATATTCAGCAATATCTCAAAAAGCAAAACACCTTTCTGGATAAGAAACAGACTTGCTATCTGTGATATAAGATCTATTGATCTGGTGGTTGACTTAACAAATTATGTTATGCTGGAAGTTGGACAACCCCTTCATGCTTTTGATGTGGACCTTTTAGCTACAAATAAGATCATAATAAGACCGGCTTTAGCAAATGAATCCATACTTGCAATTGATGGTACAACCAGAATGCTGGATGAAAATACAATAGTAATAGCTGATGAAAAAGGTCCTGTGGCAATAGCAGGTATTATGGGCGGTAAAAATACTGAAATAAACGACAACACAAAAAATGTTTTCCTGGAATCTGCCAATTTTAATGGACCATCAATAATGAAAACTTCTAAAAAAATCGGTTTAAGAAGTGAAGCTTCAAATAGATTCGAGAAAAAAATTGACCCACATCTTACCATAACTGCCATAAAAAGATTCGAAGAACTTTTGAAACATATTACGGGACAGAAATTTGATAATGGTATATATGATAATTATCTTGAGGTAAACAGGGAAAGGTTAATCAATTTAAGATATAATAAGATAAAACAAACACTTGGTATAGATATAAAAGATAAGGTTGTTTCACAGATATTGGAGAAACTTGGCATAAAGAATAAGATTAATGAAGATTATATTTCTGCATTAGTGCCATCTTTTAGGTTTGAGGATCTGGAAAGAGAAATTGATCTGATTGAAGAAATTGCAAGAATTTATGGCTTTGAGAATATTGCCGCCTGTGAGCTTGAATCAAAATTCAGACAGGGCAAATACACTTATAATCAGAAAACTATAGAAGATATAAGACTTGCTCTGGTTAATTCGGGTTTTAATGAGGTGATAAATTATTCTTTTATAGGCCTTAAGGAGTTTAAATTTTTTAGACTGGACGAGGAAAACGAGTTCAAGAATTATATCAAGATTTTTAATCCTTTAAATGAAGATTTTGAAATCTTAAGAACATTGCTTTTACAATCTTTAATAGACGATATGAAAAATAATATTGTAAAAAAAATAAATGATTTAAAAATTTTTGAGATTTCTAAAATATTTTTAAAAAATGATCTGGATAAAAACGGCCTGCCTATCGAAATAACTAAACTTGCTGTTCTTATATCCGGAAGATCAAACCTTAAAAGTTGGAATAGCAATGAAAGATTTTTTGATTTTTATGATTTAAAGGGCATCCTCGAGTATTTATTTGAAAAATTCAAATCAAAAAACGGATTATTTATCTCGAACAATGAGTATAAGTTTTTTCATCCTGCAATCAGCGGAAATATTAATTTTGACGATGAAGCGATTGGAATAATAGGTAAAATTCATCCTCGGCTTACTAATATTTTAGATATAAAACAGGATGTTTTTTATTTTGAGCTTAATCTTGACAGATTCATAAAGAAATCAAAAAAAGAAAAAAAATTCAATTCCATTCCACAGTTTCCGTCAATCAGCATAGATTTGGCTATTGTTATTGATGACGACACAACAAGCAAAGATATCGAGGATGAAATTTATAGAAACGGCGGAAAGACTTTAAGAAATTTAAGATTGTTTGATTTTTATAAAGGAAAACAAATCGAAGAAGGCAAAAAAAGCCTTGCATATTCCCTTGAATTCGGAGCTGACGACAGGACATTAAAAGACGTTGAAGTCGAAATAATATCTAAAAGAATAATTGAAAACCTGAGTAAAAAATTTGGTGCAAAATTAAGGCAATAAAAGCTAAGGTAGTAATAAAAGATCAGTTTATTAATGCCGGCAATCATAATTAAAAATTAAGCATCGTCTTTTACCAAAGGTACAAATGATACACCGCAGATTTCCTCTTTTAAAATTTTTTTACCAGCTTTTTTTACTTTGAACAAAGATTGGGATAATCCGCAAGTACCAAGAGGAATTATCATTATTCCACTGTCTTTTAACTGGTCAAGTAAAGATTCAGGGATGTCTTCCGGTGCTGCGGTTACAATTATTTTATCGAAAGGAGCTTTCTCAACCCAGCCGTTGTAGCCGTCGGAGTTTTTAAAAAAAATATTTTTATAATTGAGATTCATTAAGATACTTTCGGCTCTTTTGAATAAACCATTTATTTTTTCTACCGTAAAAACTTCTTTTGCTATCTCTGCCAGGATAGCTGTCTGATAACCGGATCCCGTGCCTATTTCCAGAACAACATCTTCCTTTTTTAAGTCAAGTTCTTCTGTCATCAATGCAACAATATATGGTTGTGAAATAGTTTGGCTAAAACCTATTGGTAATGGATAATCTGAATAAGCATCATTATAATAATTTTCATCTACAAACAGATGTCTCGGGACTTTTTGCATTGCCTTTATAACATTAATATCTGTAATATTTCTGGCAATTATCTGAGATTGTACCATGTTGTTTCTTAATACCTGAAATTTGTTATTTATTTTCATAATTTTGTTTATAAAAATACTTTTAAATTTTTGAATAAAAAATACATTACCTGGTTAATATCATTTTTGTAATTTAATTATATTTTGACTTTAAATAACAATATTATAATAATATTAAATATGAAAATAAATTAATCTGCTTTTTTATTTTTATTTTTAAAAAAAGAAGTGGAATTATGAAATTCAATATTACTGCTTTCATTATTTTTTGTAGAGTTTATTGAATCTTCCAGAGACTGTTTTATAGCTATATTTTCATTCAGTTTTGAAAGTTTTTCTTCAAGAAGCCTGATTTTTTTATATATATTAAATAAGAATAAAAGGATTACCAGAACTGATAAGGCTATGAAGAATTCAAAGCCCGATTTAAATCCCAGGAAATGAGCTAATTTAACTGAAAAACCCGGAAAAACCGACATCAATATAAGTACGGCAAGAATCAATATCCAGAAAATCAGTTCGTTTATTATTAACTTTTTGTCTTTTATTTTAATGAAAATATTTGTTAGAACAGCAACGCCTAAAATGATTGTAACTATATAAATAGGATGCATTCAGACCTCCATTATCCAAAAATCCATTTTAAAAACATTTTTGAAACTATATAAAAGCTATTATAGATTTTCTGCCCTTTTTTTATCGAATAATTCGAATATTTTACAGTTACCGGTATTTCCTTATATTTTATTTTTTTAAGTTTTATTTCTTCAACAATTTCCGAACAATATTCCCATCCTGTGGATTTTATTTCTATTTTTAAAGCAGCGGTTTTGCTTAGAGCTTTTAATCCGTTATGGGTATCGCTTGAAATAATTCCGTACATTAGATACATTAATACCGCACCTAATTTTAAGATAATTTTTTTAAATGACGGAACATTACTCATTTTATTTAAAAATCTGTTTCCCAGTGTTATTTCTGCTTCACCATCAATTATCGGTTTTACAAGATTGCTGATATCTTTTGCAAGATGCTGTCCGTCGGCATCAAAAGTTACAATTATATCTGCATTTTTAATCAGTGCATAATCGATACCTGTCTTTATGGCTGCTCCAGGACCCATGTTCACAGGATGTTTTACCAGATCAACGCTATGTTTTTTTACTATTTCCGATGTTTTATCTGAAGAACCGTCATCAACAATAACAATATTATTATAACCGTAATTAAACAGGTCTCTTATGACACGGGCTATCATCCTGGCTTCATTGTAGGCTGGAATAACTATATATATTTTTAATAAATCCTGCATAGAATTATTTTATAAGTATTTTTAATTAATTTGAAATGATAAATCTTTTGCATCAAAATATACACCACCTGTAGTCAGTCTTAATTTAATATTAAAATTATCGACTTTTGTTGGTACAACTTTAAATATCAGACTTATTGCATCCTCAGATGGGATGATATAATTATCGCTGACCCACATATACTTGCCCTGGCTTATGCCCGGATCCTGCTTAATATATCCATCCTTTAATACTCCGGAAAATTTCAAACCCTGAGGCAGTTTTAATTCGATGGAATCTATCTTCAACTGGCTGCTGCTGTTGTTTTTAATTTTATATTCTATTACTATTCCTTTGCCGAATTTTAAATCCTGGCTTTTTATGAAATTTTCTATTACTACCCTGGGTGTACTTTTAGTTATTTTATACAATTGAAGCTCTTCATTATATCTATCCCAGAAATAAGATTTACCGACTTTTTCTGCAACAAAAATCTGATTTATTGCTTTGTCATTTCCAACAAAATAAACCGGGATGCCGTTTTCAACCTGATTTATTATATTTTCATAAGTATATTCAGTCTCATTATTCCCAATTAACCGGATATTTTTTTCATTTTGTTCATATTTTCCAATAAAAACCGCTATGTTTATTGAGGCGCTGTAAGCATAGAGTCTTGCATTTTTATCCATTGATTTGTAAGCATTGTCCCAAAAAACATAAATACCTTTTGGCTTTTTAAAGTTGCATTTTTCATAATTGTTTATGATTAATAAGACCGGCTGAGTAGCAAACAATAAAATCAAGGCGGCAAACGAGATATATTTAATAGTACTTAATTTTAAGAAGGGCTTCCTGATTTTTGATATTTTATCAAATATCATTTTTAGCAAATTCCATAAAAACAGAAATCCGCAGCCTATATAAAAAGACATTATCAGCATTATGTTTAAAGTATAATTAAGAACAGCCCAGTCAAGATATTGTGTTGTTATAAATAAATTAATCAGAATTGCCAAAAAAGAAAATAAAGCAAATTTCCAGTTTTTTCTGAACAAATAAATCAGTCCTATGGCTGCAAGAATTATCAAAATAATTCCATAGTTACCGCTTATCAGTTTTAAGTAATCAAGGGTTACTTTTAATATTCCAGAGAAATGTTTGTCTCCGAAGCTTCCGCCAAAAGTTGCACCGGTTTCCTCCCGTCCGCTAATAAAATATATGAATTGCAGAAGTGTATTTGCTCTTCCGTATCCCTGAACAGACCTTATGTAAATGTAAGAATAAGAGAATAATGGTAAGACAAAAAACATAATACTTAAAAATATTGATTTAATGTTTTTAAAAATTTCCGGTTTGATAATTATTACTAAAATTAAAAAAGACGGCATAATAAAAAGTGCGATCGGATGATTGGTAAGTAAAAATCCCAGGCATGCAAAACAGAAATAAAGATTTTTTCTTATCGGGTTTTCCTGATATTTAAGAATTGCAAATATTAAAATCGCGATATAAAAACTGTTAAGTGTGTCAAATTCAAGTCTGTTTGCAAAAAACCAATAAGGATAAACAAAAGCAAAGGATAGGGAAGCAATCAAACTTAAAATTTCATTTTTTAAAAGTTTGTTCATAGACATAAATAAAAATAGTATGGTAAGAGAACCAAAAACTGCAGATATGAGGTTAAGCCTTAATGCTAACGGTCCTATGGGTATGATTGAAAATAATTTGCCTATCAGGGAAAAAACAGGGTAACCTGTAGGCGGCAGTAGTTCCATTTGAGGAAGTTCAAGAGCGTACCACGATGTATCTCCTCCAACCAGTTTTCTCTCAAGAGTAAGTAAGTAAATTACAAAGGGAATAAGAGCAGCGATGAAGCTGAAAATTAATATTTTATTTTTAAGGTAATATACTTTTAATTTTTCCATTTATTCCGGTTGTATTTTAAGCGGATGATTGATTATATTATTTATTTATAATTTCAAATGCAATTTCCGGTGAAAGTCCGAGTTGTATATTTCTAAAATATTAATTCCCGGCTGTATAATAATTATAATAAAACAAATGATATTAAAAATTTATTGTTTTTCATATTAATATGAAATATTTTTTTAAAAACTTTATTTGTATATATAAGCGAAGATTCATATTTTGTAAATAATTTGCATATTATGTATATATTATGTATAATATGCAATATTGAATTTTAAAATTATTATAATATTTAATTTTTAAAGGTTTAAGAATGAGTGAAAAAGTTAAAATAGCAATAATAGGGGCATCAGGTTATACCGGACTGGAATTGATAAAAATATTGGATAATCATAAAGAAGCTGAAGTAAAATATATTACTTCCAGAAGTTATTCTGGAAAAAAGATTAAAGATGTTTTTCCGGTAGTCTTAAGTCTTAAAAATAACCTGGAAATAAGTTTTGTCGGTGAATTAAAAAAAGAAAATTTAAACAACATAGATGTAATTTTTTTATGTCTCCCGCCAGGAGAGTCAATGCTGTATGTTTCAAATATTAAAAATAATTTTAAAGGCAGAATTATTGATCTGGGTGCCGACTTCAGAATCAAAGACGAAAAAGAATATGAAAAATGGTACGGAAAAACTCATATTCTTAAAGAGGTTCTCCCTGAATTTGTATATGGCTTAAGTGAGTTAAACAGGCAAAAAATAAAAGATGCGGTTTATATAGCAAATCCGGGATGCTATCCCACATCGGTTTTGCTTGCTCTTGCACCAATATTAAAGAAAGGCTGCTTTAAAATAGACTCGATAAATATAGATTCAAAATCAGGTGTGAGCGGTGCGGGGAAAAAATTAAAGGAAGATTACCTGTTTTTAAATCTTTTTGATAATTTTTATGCTTATTCCGCAACCATGCACAGACATATTCCTGAAATGGAGCAGGAAATAAATATGATGAGTAAAGAAAAGTTTAGTATATGTTTTACCCCTCATCTATTACCGGTGGACAGGGGGATATTTACAACAATTTATTTAAATTTAAAGAAAGATTCGGATACTTCCGATATTGAAAAAGATATTTCCGGATATTTTAATAGTTTATATGGGAATGAAATTTTTATTAAATTTTTAGGTGAAAATATTCCAAGACTTAAAGATGTAATAGGGACAAATACGGCACAGATAGGTTTTATCTTTGATGAAAGAACTTATACAATAAAGATATTCAGTGCTATAGACAACATCATTAAAGGTGCTTCCGGACAGGCAGTCCAGAACATGAATATAATGTTTGGTTTTCAGGAAGACGAGGGTTTAAGATTAAACAGTATATATAATTAATTATAAAAATTTTAAAGACGGAAAATTTAATGAATGATGCGATAATAGAATATTATAACGGAAAAGAAAAATCATTAGATGATATTTATGCAAATAAAGCCCAGGTTTTATTAGAAGCTCTCCCATATATAAAACAATATTTTAATAAGATTGTTGTGGTAAAACTGGGCGGAGCCATAATGGAAGATGATAAGGGCTTAATGAAAGTCTTAGATGATCTGATATTAATGAAATATGTTGGAATCAAAGTAATAGCTGTTCACGGCGGAGGCAAGCAGATAACAAAACTTATGGAAGAAAGAAACATAAAAGTTGAGTTTTGTGATGGAATGCGTATTACCAACAGCGAAGCAATCGAAGTGGTTAAAATGGTTCTGCTTGGAGAAATCAATTCAAAAATAGTATCTTTTCTTAACAGACACGGAAGAATCGCACTTGGAATTTCAGGAAACGATGCAAATTTTGTAAACTGCCGAAAAAAATTTTATGAGAAAGACGGCAGGGAAATAGATTTAGGCTATGTAGGTGATATCGTTGATATAAGCAAAGATTTTCTTTTAAATATTTTAAATAGTGAATATCTTCCGGTTATTGCCACACTTGGTTCAGACAGCAAAGGAAATATTTATAATATTAATGCCGATACTTTTGCCTGTGAAATTGCTTCAAAATTCAATGCAAAGAAAATGATTCTGCTTACAGATGTTGACGGAATAAAAATCACAGAAGGAACAAATGAAAAACTTATTTCAAAAATTTCTGCCGCAGGATGTCATAAATTAATTGAAACCAAAGATATCAGTAAAGGAATGATACCCAAAGTTAATGCCTGCATCAGTGCTTTAAAGAACGGTGTGGAGAGAACTCATATATTAAACGGTAATTCAGAGCATTCCATATTAATTGAAATATTTACCGATAAAGGTATCGGAACAATGATAGTAGACGATAATGAAATTGCACAATAAAGGAATTTTATTTTAAAAAATTAAATAATATTATAAAGAATTCAATATAAAATTTTTAAATTAACGGTGAAAAATGAAAAATTCAATTGGAAAAACCAGTCAAAATAATGATGATAGCAGCAAAATAAAAAATTCTAAGGATATTTATGAAGAAGGATTAAAATATCTTATGAATACATATTCGAGGCAGGCAGTTGTTTTTGAAAAAGCAAAAATGCAGTATTTATGGGATTTTGAGGGAAATAAATACATAGATTTTACTTCAGGCTATGGCTGCTTAAATGTCGGGCACACAAACAGTGCAGTAATTTCTGCTTTAAAAAAACAGGTATCAAAGATTATACAGCCGTCAAATATTTATTTCAGCCTGCCGCAAGTGGAATTGGCAAAACTTTTATGCTCTTTGACAGGTTTTGGTAAAAAAGTATTTTTTGCCAACAGCGGGGCAGAAGCAATCGAGGGTGCAATTAAGCTTGCCAGGAAATATTCCACAGAAAAATATGAAAAAGAAAGATATGAGATTGTTTCTTTTTATAATTCATTTCATGGCAGGACTTTTGGAGCTTTATCGGCAACAGCTCAGACAAAAAAGCAGTCATTATTTGAACCGCTGCTTAAAGGTTTTAAATATGCGACCTTAAATGATATTGAATCAATTAAAAGCACAGTTAATGATAAAACATGTGCGATATTGATTGAACCTGTGCAGGGTGAAGGTGGAATAAATGTCACGGATAAAATATTCATGAAAGAACTAAAAAGCTTGTGTATTGAAAAAGATATTTTACTTATCCTGGATGAAATACAAACAGGTTTCGGAAGAACAGGAACACTTTTTGCTTACGAAAGTTATGATATTATCCCCGACATCATGGTGGTTGCAAAAAGCCTCGGCGGAGGTATGCCTATCGGTGCAATAATTTCAAATGAGTATATCAGCAAATCTTTTGCTCCCGGAACTCATGGCTCTACTTTTGGCGGGAATGCAGCTTCGTGCGCTGCCGGAGTTGCTGTTCTTAATTATTTTAAAGAAAAAAATCTTGTTGAAAATTCAAAAGAAATCGGAGTTTATTTGTTAAAAGAACTCAAAAAACTTGAAAAAAAATATGCGGATCTGGTTAAAGAAGTAAGGGGGATGGGCCTTATGCTTGCTATGGAATTTAAAAATCCCGTTGCAAGTGAAATCATAAAACTCGGACTTGAAAATTTTTTGGTTTTGAACAAAGTATCGGATTTTACAATAAGATTTCTTCCTCCTTTGGTTATAAATAAAAAAGATATAAACAAACTGGTAGCTTTTTTAGATAAGACATTAAAAGGATTTGATAAAAATGGAAAAAATTAAGAAAAACAAAAAAGATTTTTTAACCTTAAAAGATTATTCAAAAGAAGAGATAATTTATTTGCTTGAACTTACACAGGACATTAAGAAAAATAAGGATAATTATCTTGAAATACTGAAAAATAAAAATCTTGCCTTGCTGTTTGATAAGCCCTCCACAAGAACAAGAGTATCTTTTGAGACTGCGGCTAAAATCATGAGCGCGGATGTATCCAGCATAGCGGCTTCTACCAGCGCGGTTGTAAAAGGCGAATCACTGAAAGATACTATCCT
>JAJFVM010000234.1 GCA_021371805.1 bacterium | reverse complement strand
GCTGCAAAACTTGCCCAAAGATACATTTCCGACAGATTTTTGCCAGATAAGGCAATTGACCTTATAGACGAAGCTGCTTCAAGAGTAAGAATAAGATCGGTAATGACACCGCCTAATTTGAAAGACATAGAAGACAATATTGAAAAAGTCACCAACGAAAAGGAAGAAGCGATAGCAAATCAGGACTATGAAAAAGCGGCGGAATTAAGAGATCAGGAGAAAAAATTCTTAAAAGAAAAAATAGAAATAACCGAGTCCTGGAAAAGACTTGAAAAGACAGGCAAGGAAAAAGTTGATGAAAATGAGATAGCCGAAGTTTTATCAAACTGGACAGGTGTTCCTGTGTATAAGCTTACGGAAGGAGAGACTACAAGACTTCTGAATATGGAGGAAAGTCTGCATAAAAGAGTCATAGGTCAGGATGAGGCAATAAATATGGTTTCAAAAGCCATAAGAAGATCAAGATCAGGCTTAAAAGATCCGAAAAGACCTATAGGCTCATTCATGTTTTTAGGACCATCAGGAGTCGGCAAAACCGAACTGGCAAAAACAATAAGTGAATTCTTGTTTGGTAAAGAAGATGCACTTATACAAATAGACATGTCTGAATATATGGAAAAACATTCAGTATCAAAACTGGTAGGTTCTCCTCCGGGCTATATTGGTTATGATGAAGGAGGTCAGCTTACCGAGATGGTAAGAAGGAAACCTTATAGCGTAATTTTACTTGATGAAATTGAAAAAGCCCATCCTGATGTATTTAATATTCTCCTGCAAATTTTCGAAGATGGACATCTTACCGATTCGCAGGGCAGGAGAGTTGATTTTAAAAATACCGTAGTAATCATGACCTCAAATCTTGGAGCCAAGGAAATACAAAAGAACAATCTGCTTGGTTTTAAAGTAATGGACAATGAAGAAATTTCATATGGAGAAATAAAGAAAAAAGTCATGGATGAACTTAAAATAACTTTCAGACCCGAGTTTATTAACAGGGTTGATGAGATTATAGTATTCCACAAACTGACAAGAGAACAGGTTTATAAGATTATTGATTTGATGATCTCCAGGATTGGAAATCAGCTTGAAAATCAGGGAATAGGCATTGAGTTGGCAAGTTCCGCCAAAGAATATCTTATCAACAAGGGTTATGATGCAGTAATGGGAGCAAGGCCGATGAGAAGGACGATACAGAGTGCAATTGAGGATCCTATCTCTGAAAAAATAATAAGCGGAGAAATAAAATCAGGACAAAAGGTTAAAGTAAGCGCAGATGTCGGCGAAATGCTGTTTGAAATTGAAGATTATGATAAAACGGTTTTAAAAGTATAGTATAAATTAGTATTATATAATGTTTTATCAGCTGGGTTTTGATATCCATAACGGCAAGGATATCGTAGTTTTAAAGATAAAAGACAGGAAGCAAACCGGATTATTTTTAGAAATTTCTGATTTATAATTGTTCGAATAATAAAAAATAAAAAATTATAATGAACACAAGAGATGAAGAATTGCTTTTAAAATGCCTTAAACGGGTTGCACCTGGAACAGATTTAAGATTGGGAATAGAATACATGCTTCAGGCAAAAACAGGAGGGCTTCTGGTTTTAGGTGATTCCGAAGCTGTTTTAAAGATAACAAACGGCGGTTTTTATATAGGATGTAATTTTACGGCAGCAAAATTATACGAACTGGGGAAAATGGATGGAGCCATAATATTGAGTTCGGATACGAAAAGAATTTTATATGCAAATACCCACCTTTTTCCTAATCCGGAAATTCCAACTTCAGAAACAGGAACACGGCATATTACAGCTGAAAGAGCTGCAAAACAAACAAAAGAACTTATTATCTCCATATCACAGAAAAGAGACGCAGTTACTTTATATATTGATAATATAAAGTACATTCTTGAAGAACCCAGAATTATTCTTTCAAAAGCAAATCAGGCAATCCAGACACTGGAAAAGTTTAAAAACGGTTTAAATCATCTGCTTCTTAATTTAACGGTAAGGGAGCTTGAAGGAATTACTACCCTTTACGATGTTGCAAGCATATTTCAAAGAGCCATCATTGTACAGAAGACTGCTAAAGAGGTTAATAAATATATTACCGAACTTGGTTCGGACGGAAGACTTCTCCAGATGCAGACAGAAGAATTAATGGATAATGTCGAAGATGATTATATTAAAATTATAAAAGATTATGTATCAGGTGATGTAAAAACCGATCCTTCAAAATTAAAGGAAAAAATATTGAATATTGAATCTGATGAAATTGTTGAGCTTGAGACTATTTCGAAGATTTTAGGATATGAGATGCAGGGAAATCCGGTAGAGTTTAATGTGCAGCCGAAGGGATATAGAATTATTTCCGAGGTAATGAGACTTCCGCAGATTTTAATAACTAATATTATTGGTAAATTCGGGAACCTGAAAAATATTATGGGTGCAGAAGTGGATGAGCTTGCTGCTGTCCCGGGTTTCGGAAAAACAAAGGCCAAATCTTTTGTTGACAGGCTTAAGAAATATTCAGAGTATTATTTTTATAATGATATTTATAACGGTAAGGAAGATTGGATTCAAAAGTAGTTTTATAGTTAAAATCCAATCCAAATGGTGGTTTTTTAATGGTTTTGCTAATTTTCAGACTGGTATTCCTGATAGTTGGTGCAGGTGGCGGATATTATACGGTTAATACTTTTTTAACAGATTATCTTAATGGAAATACTTTATTACTAGTAGGACGAATTGCCGGAATTATAATTTTTACTATTATAGGGTTTTTTATCGGTGATTTTACCGGTAAAAAAATTATTAAAGATGTAAGTGCCGTTGATAGAAAAGTCAGGGACATACCTGGAAATAATTTAATAATCGGAATAATCGGCCTAACAACTGGAATAGTGTTAGGCTTACTTGTGTCATTGGCATTAAGATCCATTCCGTTTTTAGGTCCATTTATCCCCATACTTGTTGTTATTGTCTTTTCTTATGTTGGCATAATGCTCTCCTTGCAAAACAAACAAATGATTATGAATATCTTTAAACTAAGATGAACATTGAAATAATCAAAAAAGGAAAAGAAAAAGACCGGGGGGTTGCATATCTTGATGACGGTACTATGATTGTTGTTGAAGGCGGCAGGAATCTGCTTGGAAAAATAATTGAAATTACTATTACAGGCATTCTGCAAACTCCAGCTGGCAGGATGATTTTTTCTAAAATTTCTACAAATGGGGACTGATGAATTTAGGTATCATAACGGCTGCAGGCAAAGGAACGCGGTTAAGGGCTGATATAAATAAACAATTTATAAGTTTATGCGGTAAGCCTATCCTGGCTCATACAATAGGTGTTTTTCAAAGAGCCGTCCAGATAGATGAGATTTTTGTTCTGGTACCTCAGGAGTTTATCGAATATACAAAGAAAAACGTAGTAGACAAATATGGCTATACCAAAGTAACAAAGATAATAACCGGCGGTGAAACCAGGCAGGAAACAGTAGAAAATGCTCTCAAATTTGTTCCTGAAAACTGTAATATAATTTCCGTTCACGATGGTGTCAGGCCTTTGATTTATTCGGCAGATGTAAATAAGCTCATTGAATTGCTGATAGAATCAAATAAGAAGGACTCCAGGGTACAAGGGGTAATTCTGGCGGCAGCCGCTTATGAAACAATAAAAAAGATTAACAATATAGAGGGAACTGTAAAAACAATTCCCCGCGAAATAGTATATCATGCTCAAACACCACAAACTTTTTTTAAAGATACATTAATCGAATCTTATAAACTTGCAAGAAACGATAATTTTACGGCTACGGATGATTCAATGCTCGTGGAAAGAGCAGGATACAAGGTTAAGTTTTTAAAGGGAAATCATGAAAATATTAAGATAACCACTCCAATTGATTTGTTTCTTGCAGAATTAATAATTTCCAAAAACGGGATTCACTGAAATTTTTTTAAAGCGCCAGAATACAATTCTTTAATATATTATATATTTATATTAATATTATAATATTTTTTTAAAGTAAATATAAAAATATCAAATATGAAACTGCTTATGGCGACGGCAGCAAACGACATACCGGAGAATATAAATGAAGATAGGAATGGGTTATGACGTACATCAGCTTATCCCAAACAGAAAACTGATTTTAGGCGGAGTTGAAATAAAATATAATAAAGGATTGATGGGTCATTCAGATGCAGACGTATTGATTCATGCAATAAACGATGCAATTATAGGGGCTCTTGGACTTGGAGATATAGGTATTCATTTCCCCGATACTGATATTCGCTACAAGAATATTTCAAGCCTTATATTGCTTGAAAGAGTTATAAAATTGATGAAAAATAATGGATATAAGATAGTTAATTGTGATAATATACTGATTCTGGAAGAGCCAAAGATATTTTCCTATGTTGATCTGATGAAAAAAACTTTATCAAAAACTATGGAGATTGATGAAAAACAGATAAACATAAAAGCAACTACAACCGAAGGCCTGGGTTTTTGCGGCAGGAAAGAAGGAGTTGCAGCCCAGAGTGTTGTTTTACTGCAGGAAATTTAGATATAAGTTAAGTTTTAATTGAATATTGCTTAATATAATAATAGGTTTTTTGAAATAATTCGGAAATCAGGTAAAGAGTTGGAAATAAATAAACCAAGATTCAGATTTGCGCCTTCTCCTACGGGCGGACTGCATATTGGCACGGCAAGGACCGCGCTTTTTAACTGGATTTCAGCAAGAAGCATGGGCGGAGATCTTATTCTCAGGATAGAGGATACGGACTTAAAACGCTCAACAAAAGAATTTGAAGATTCCATAATTAATGACTTGAAATGGCTTGGTCTTAACTGGGATGAGTTTTACAGACAAAGCGACAGGATTAATCTTTATAAATCGGAAGCGGAGCGTCTTTTAAAAGAAGGCAAAGCCTATATGTGTTTCTGTGATTCCGAAAGACTTGAGTCTATTAAGGAAAAATTAATTTCCGAAGGCAAACCCTCGGGTTATGACAATAAATGCAGAGGTTTATTAAAAGAAGAAGTTGAAGAGAATTTAAAAAACAAAATTAACTATACGATCAGATATAAGGTTAATCCGGAAGAAATCAAATTCAACGACCTGATCCGCGGAGAAATAAAATTTACTTCAGAAGTGATAAGTGATTTTGTACTTATAAAATCAGACGGTACACCTTCCTATAATTTTGCAGTAGTTATTGATGATAATGATATGGGGATAACTCATGTTCTAAGAGGGGAAGATCATATTACCAATACCGCAAGGCAGATAATGCTGTTTGAAAGTCTTGGGTATAAAATTCCTGACTTTGCTCATCTTTCCATGATACTTGGAAAAGATGGGGCAAAGCTAAGCAAGAGACATGGTGCAGCAACTATCACACAATATAAGAATGAGGGTTACCTTAAGGAAGCAATGGCAAACTATCTTTCGCTGCTTTCATGGGCTCCAAGAGATGGTGAAGAAATATTTTATCTGAGCGGTATCCTGGAAAAATTCAGGATTTGCGATATCTCAAAAAATCCGGCAATCTTTGATGTTGACAAGCTTAATTGGCTGAACGGTAATTATATCAGGAAAAAATCTGATGAAGAATTGTTTGAACTGGTTATGCCGTTTCTTGAAAAGGAAGACATAGTTAAACCAGAAGATTTAAAAGATAAAAACTTTAAAGATAAAATCATGAAGTGTGTGAGTGCATTCAAAGATAAATTAAAAACTTTAGCTGAATTTCCCGGCTGTGTTAAAGAGTTTTTTTCAAATAACATCAATTATTATGAAGAAGAAGCCATAGAAATATTAAAACTTGATTCCAGCAGGATAGTAATGGATTTGTTTAATAAAAAGATTCAGGAAATAAATTTACTGAATAAATCCGATATTGCCGGTGATGGCAGCATATTAAACGAAGAAAAATCCAAAGATATTATCAATGAAATTGGTTTCGAGCTTAAAAATAAGAATATAAAGGGAAAATTTTTATATATGCCGATAAGATCCAGTCTTACAGGTAAAGTACACGGACCCGAACTTCCGAAAGTGATTTCGATCCTCGGACCGGAAGAATGTTTAAACAGAATAAAACAAACAGCTGCTTTTCTTAAGGATAATAGGTTGTCTTGAGAATAAGGGATGAAATATAAAATTAAAAAATTGAGTCTGCTTCAATAAGGAAATTTAAGTAAAATTTTAGTATAATCGTATAAATTATATTTTTAGCAATAGATGTTTTTCATCGATCTCGATCTAATAATTTAATATATTTTTATTTTAAATAGATAAAATGGGACTTATAGCAGAAATAAAAGAACAGGTAAAAGCAGCAAAGGAGAAGGATCCGGCTGCTTTAAGTGCCTTTGAAATTATTTTAACTTATTCAGGCTTGCATGCCATTATTCATTACAGAGTTTCACACTGGCTTCTCAAGCACAGAATTCCTTTTTTCCCGAGAGCCGTTTCACAGTATGCCAAGTTTATTACAGGAATAGAAATACATCCTGGCGCACAAATAGGCAGGGGATTATTCATTGATCATGGCATGGGCGTGGTAGTCGGAGAGACAACCATAATAGGCGATGACTGCCTGCTGTATCAGGGCGTAACTTTGGGAGGAACCGGAAAAGAAAGGGGTAAAAGACACCCTACACTTGGAAATAATGTGATTGTGTCTGCAGGTG
The DNA here is from genome assembly GCA_021371805.1 of bacterium. Taxonomy (GTDB): domain Bacteria; phylum Actinomycetota; class Humimicrobiia; order Humimicrobiales; family Humimicrobiaceae; genus JAMDDL01. The sequence continues at coordinate 479 of JAJFVM010000234.1, read as the reverse complement.
CAAAAGTACTCGGTTCAATTACCATCGGCAACAATGTAATAATCGGAGCAGGCGCTGTTGTAATAGATCCCGTGCCAGATAATTGTACGGTTGTGGGAGTTCCAGGCAGAATCGTAAGGATTAAAGGAGAAAGAGTATTGTCGGATGAATTTCACCGCATGAACCTGCCTGACCCTGTAAACGATCTGCTTACCGATTTAAAATCAAGAATTGATATACTTGAAGATGAAGTTAAAAAAATGAAAACAAGTAAGAAAATCTAAAAAACGTATTTGAGAAGAGAGATACAGTTATAATCAGGAAATTTTATGTATGGAAAGAGAGAGTAAATTTTGTCTTTAAAATTATACAATACGCTTACACGAAAAAAAGAAACATTTATTCCATCGGAAGAAAATAAAGTCAAGATGTATGTCTGCGGCCCGACAGTTTATAACTTCATTTCCATAGGTAATGCAAGACCTATCATTGTTTTTAAT
>JAJFVM010000231.1 GCA_021371805.1 bacterium | reverse complement strand
TAAGGCAACTTAATTTTGATATTAATAATAAATATTTAATTTATGTATATATGCTTATCGGCAAAGAACCATTTATTTTTTAGTACAAATAAATCATGAATAAGTTTTTGAAGTTAAGTATGATTTTTAAAAATATTTTTTAAAAATAAGATAATATAAAGTGAATATGTTTTTTATAATAATTTTTAAGTATAATCTTATTGATTTTTTAATATAAAAAGGAACTGGTATTATAATTTTTTTTAATATATTTTTTAAATTCATAATTCAGATATGTTTTTAAATAAAAAAATTTTTAAAAAACTTTAAAGATGCAAAATAAGAAAAAAAGAAATATATCTTCAACTATTCTGATAGTTTTTATAGTTATATTTTTAGTTGCAGGAATTGCACTGATTGCTTATCCCTTGCTTACGAATATTCCTGCCAATGTTGAGAAGGGAAGCAGAATTGCCGGCTGGCAGTTGCTGAAAGATAAATTTAAAGTTAAAACACAGGAAGGTCAAAGTTCTTCAGATACAGATACAACAACCACTGCTACAGGAACAGCGGTGCAAACTGAAATTACCGGTTTGACAACGCAAACAAGTGTCAGTGAGCAGCAGTCTCAAGGGCATAGTGAAGAATCAACAACAACTTCAATCGTTGATTCAGATATTGATGAATCTGTTAAATATACGGCAGAGGATATTTTCCCTTCAAAAATAAATATACCAAAAATCGGTATTGAGTGGATTGTAAATGAAGGGGCGGATGTTCCGACTTTAAAAAAAGGTCCCGGCCATATTCCTGAAACACCGCTTCCGGGAGAAAAAGGCAGATGTACGATTTCCGGACACAGGACAACCTACGGGGCTCCTTTTAATAGAATAGATGAACTTAAAAACGGAGATCTGATTTATCTGGAAGCATTGAATGGGGTTAATTATATTTATAAGGTAACAAGTTTCCAGGTCGTGAAACCAACTTATGTGGAAATATTAAACGGAACCAATAAAAAAGAATTATTGCTTACAACATGCTATCCTGAGTATTCTTCCAGAGAAAGGCTTGTTGTAGTTGCTGAGCAGATAAAAATTTTTCCGTTTGATCTGGATTTAAAATGACCGGTTTGTTATCCGATAAGAATGAATTACCCGGTTAAAAGATTAAAAATTAGAAGAATTGAATTTTATGAAGGAAAAAATAAATAAAAACAATAATAAAAAATCGGAATCAACTTCTGATCAAAAATTGCAAATAAATAATAAACCTTCTGATAATGCAAATGGTTCAAAACCAGATATCGTAGATACATATAAGGAGATATTAGATAACCACGAACAACGGAAGACTCGCAGGGGCAATGTCGGTGCAATACTTGTATGTATAATAATTTTTTTATTTGTGTGTTTCAATATCTACCTGGTTGAATTTGAGAAGCATGAAATGAAAATGATCAAAGAAACTCAGGGGAAAATTGCTGATGATTTGCAGGCTAAATTAAATAAGGTTAAAACAGAAATTGCTAAAAAAAATAAAGATTCATCAAATATAATTAGCTTTAATGACCAGTATTTAAAAATCAGGCAGGACTTTTATTTAGGGATAAAGGAAATCTCAGAAGAAGTCAACAACAGCAAGGTGAACTCTCTTGATGACATAAAACAACTGACTTCCGAAAGAATTATGCTGGCGAAGACTTATAAAAGTCAAATGAATTCACTTAATGTTCCCGGTGTATTAAATAACTTTTATAAATACGAAATTGAATTTCTTGATTCAGATATAAAATTATGGAATATTGTCGATTCATATTATGGTCTTGAGGACTTTTCGAAGTTTGATTTGAGTAAGATTGATGATGAAAACCAAAAAAGCCGTGAACTTTATTTAAAAGCGCAGGAAGAATTGAAATCAGTTTATAATAAATATGAATTAGACTACTTTTTAAAAGATTTACTTATAAAGTAATAAGATAATTTATATAATTTATATTTGTGATTTTAAATGAGATGTTTATTTAGTATTCTTTAAGTTTAGATGTGATGGCAGCTGATTTAAAAGAAATTTTGTTCTTCGTTTTAATACTTTATTTAAAATCATTTATTTAGTTTTAGATTTTAAAATTTTTAAGGGAAATTTCTTGAGATGGAAAGTATTCAAAATAATTCTATGGAGCAAAAAAATAAGGATTTTACCGGCAGTCTGGAGTATTTGTTAAATCTGGACATATCAAAAATAAATAAAAATGATGTCGGACGTATTGCCGAGAAATTAAGGGATGAACTGAACAGAAATAATTACTATTACTATATAAAGGATAATCCCATAATAAGCGATTCGGAATATGATAAACTTCTTAGAAATTTATTTGAAATCGAGAAAAGATTCCCCGAGGTAATAACCTCAGATTCTCCAACTCAAAGAATAGGTGCACCGGTTGAAGGAGGTTTTCCTACGGTAGTGCATTCTGAAAAAATGCTCAGTCTCCAGGATGCGTTTGATTATGATGAACTTAAGGATTTTATTGACAGGGTTTACAAAGATTTAGACTTAAATGAAAATGAAGTTGAATTTGTATGTGAACTTAAAATAGATGGTCTGGCTGTTTCACTTCTCTATGAAAATGGAAAACTGGCAAGAGGTGCAACAAGAGGCGACGGTGAGGTCGGTGAAGACATCACTTCAAACATAAAAACAATAAAATCAATACCTTTAAGGTTGATTTCCGACTCTAAACATAAAATCCCGCCAACGCTTGAAGTAAGAGGAGAAGCTTATCTTTCCAAAGAAGAATTTAAAAGAATAAATGAAGAGAGGGAGGAACAGGGAGTTTTTGTTTTTGCAAATCCCAGAAACTCTGCTGCAGGATCTTTACGGCAAGTTAATCCTAAGATAACTGCCGGTAGAAAA
>JAJFVM010000018.1 GCA_021371805.1 bacterium | reverse complement strand
CTGATATTAAAATTTTTAAGTTCTGTCTTTTCTTTTTTATTCATCGCAAAATCCAATTTCAACATGAAGATAATGTTATTCAAATGCGATAATTCTATATGCTTACCAATACTATATCATTATTCTTTCAGTTACAACTTTCACCGAGAATAATATTTAATAAAATAATTAAAAATTTGTATGCATATATAAAGGGGAAGGATTGCAATTAAGGTTTAATGTGATTTACACCATCAGGATAAATGACTTTGGTATTTTTCCGGCTTCTATATATTTTCAAGGGCAAGACGGATAGCCCCCTCAACCGGTCTTGCTGTTAAGGGAACATAATTTATGCCGGGAAAGGAACGTCGTAGATTTTTTAAAATTATTGTCTTAAAATATTTTACGCATTTAAAATTGCCACCCACAAAAACAAGGTCAAAGTCTTTATTTTCAAGATTAAGTTTCCTGACAACGGTTGAGACGTTTATTACTACTTCCTCTGCTTCATTTTTTAAAATTTCAATTGCTATTTTATCGCCTGTTTCAGCAGTATTGCACAAAGGCAGCGACAATAATGCGAATCTGTCCTTGGAAAAAGCTTCACCATAAGTCCACCTGTTAAGTTCATCAATACTGTTTATGTTTAAAAATTCAAATATTGCTTTAGTAAGCAGTGTTTCTTCCCCCCTACCATCATATGCTCTCATTACAGCCCGGAGTGCTGCCAGACCCATGGAAAAACCGCTGCCTTCATCCGCTAAAATATAATCCCAGCCATTGGCTTTAGCCTCTATTCCCTCTTTATTGATTCCGTAACAGTTTGATCCTGTGCCGCAAATAATAATAATTCTGTTCCTCTTCATTGAACCGGCTGCTAATCCTATAACTGTGTCATTGCAAATAACAACTTTTTGCAGATTAAGATAAGATTTCATGCTTTCATTTAATATAATGTCTGAATAAACATTTTTATCAAAAGATGTGTTCAAACCGGCCATGCCAAAATACGAGCTTTTAAAATAAGGTTTAGTATTCCGGTTTTCCAGTTCCTTAATCACCTCATCAATTCCGGAAGAAAAATTTTTTACAGCACCTATAAAGCCAATACTTTTAAAATTAGATGAGCCTGTAATTTTTTCCAGGATTATTTTCCCGTTTAAGTCGGCAACTGCAATTACTGTTTTTGTACCGCCCCCATCAACTCCAAGCAGGTAATCCAAATTTACTCCTAAAAATACAATTTATTTAATATTATATCTATCTTGAATACTGCCGTTGTTCAATGCATTCCTCAGAGCCAGAAGCTCTTTTAAATTGGAGATTGCACCTGCATAACCAGATAAGATATCTAAAAAACTCTGGCTGCTCGTTTTAATTATCCTTGGTTCACCTTTTATACCGCCCATTTTCGCAGCTTCTTTAACCGCATCACTGTAAGTACCTATTTCATCAATTAAGCCCAGCTCTTTTGCTTCCTCTCCAAGATAAACCCAGCCTGTTGCAAGCTCCCTTACTTTTGCAATATCCAATTTCCTGCCTGCCGCAACATCTGCGATAAATAGTTCATATATCTGTCTGGTTTGTTCTTCAAGCAATGCTTTTTCTTCTTCGGTCAGTTCTCTGTCGGTACTGCCGGCATCTTTATATTTGCCTTGTTTTATTGTTGTATATTTTATTCCAAGCTTATCATATAATTCCTCAAGATTCGGAACCTGCATGATAACCCCTATGCTTCCTATCTCGGAAGTCTTGTTTGCCATAATTTTATCTGCAGCACATGCAACATAATATGCTCCCGAAGCACACGTGTTGCTTACCGAAATTAAAACAGGTTTTTCAACTTTTTTTAATTCTTCATACATTTCCTGAGAAGCTGACGCAATACCGCCGGGACTGTCAACTCTGATTAAAATTGCCTTAACGGAATCGTTTTTAGCAGCAGCATCAAGCCGGGCTGCAAACTGCTCTATCGTAATACCTCCCGTGGTTAAAAGACTACCCGTCGCATTATCAGTTATCTGCCCTTCAAAATCAATTTGATAAATAGCATCGGCAGTTGAAAAATTTTTGCCTTTTCCCGCATAACCTATGAACAATCCTACACCGAATGCACAACTGCAAAAAATACATAAAACAAGAAATGAACCTATAACAATGCCTGCTATCGCACCGCCGCTTAATTTTTTTCTTTTTTGCTCTTCCATATTTTTTAATTTGTATTTTTTTTATTAAATATTTTTATATTCAGCCAAAACCAATCATGTCAGTCCAATTACATGGCCATCTTTTAATCGTCTTCCTTAATTTAGCTTCTCTTTTAACGCCTTTCTTAAAATTATTATAGAAAGATGCAATAAATACAATTAAAGCTTTGAAAAAATAATAACGGTTAATGCCCTTCTCATAAGTAAAAAAATATGAAGGTAAAAGATTCATCTTTACCCATTGATTTTATATAGTATTACGGTTTATTTCAGATATATAATTTTATTTCAGTTATCTGATTAAAAACAGATATACTGATCAATTCCAGTAGTATTTCCCAAGATCTTTTACCTTAAGCTTGCAATAGCCATTCCCTGACGAAGTTATCAGAAGCAATAACTGCCTTTGTTTCTGATTGCAGTCAATTTAAATTCAAAATTTTGATATTTCTTCTTTAATGCATCTAAAACATCTGCCGAAAAAGCGCTAAACCTGCTTTCAGGTATAAATGCCAGTACCGCCGGACCGGAACCGCTTATAGCCGCCGGAATTTCATAATCATTATTCAGCTCTTCAACCAGATTGAAAGAATGCGGATAAATATTTTTTCTGAAAGGCTGATGTATCTTATCTCTTATGAAGTTGGCAGCATTTTCCATATTGCCTTCTTTAAAACAGTTGATAAGCATGGCAAAATTTGCAATATTTGATATGGCGTCTTCTTTCGGGATCAAATCAGGTATCAGTTTTCTTGCTTCAGAGGTATTTACCTTAAAACCCGGAATCATAAGAAGTATCTTAAAATTTTCCTTTATTTTTATTTTTTCAAAACTGTAATTTCCTGATTTTAATCTATAAGAAATTACCAGTCCGCCGGCAATACAAGGTGCAATATTATCGGGGTGTGGCTCAATATCGAGTCCGATATTTAATAATTCGGTATCGCTTAGATTTAAACTATAAATTTTGTTTGCAATAAGCAGTCCGGCAACAACTGCAGTTGAACTGCCTCCAAGACCTCTTTCAACGGGAACATTTATTTCACATACAATTTCAACAGGTTTCTCATATTTCCCATAGCATGCCCCGTATTTCTTCTCAAGCACTTTCCTTATTGTTTTAAATATCAGGTTATTGCCATCTTCCACAATTCCATGAGCATTTCGGCCTTTTAATGAAATACGGCTGTTTTTCGAATTGCCGGAATACACCTCACACTCATTATAAATATCTAAAGCTATCCCTGCACAATCAAATCCGGGGCCAAGATTTGCAGATGTTGCATAAGTTCTGACTCTGGTTAATAATTTTTTATCATTCATCATTTTTTCAAATTCTTAGTGTCGTCGTAATTATAAATTCAGAACTTTTTTTATCTGATCATAATCTTTTTTTACCCGGATAATTTCCGGTGAATTAGCTATTGCGGTATCCGGATCTTTTAATCCATGTCCTGTCAGAATGCATACGATTTTTTTTCCTCTCAGCATTTCAGGATTTTCACCCGCTGATTTAATAAGCCCTGCTACCGATGCCGCAGATGCCGGTTCACAGAAAATCCCTTCATTTAATGCAAGCAGTTTATATGCCTCGATTATTTTTTCATCGGAAACCATACCGATTTTCCCGCCTGAATCTTTTGCCGCAGCTTCCGCTTCCTTCCATCGTGCCGGATTTCCGATCCTTATGGCAGTGGCTATTGTTTCAGGTTTTTCAATAATCATTCCGCGCACAATAGGAGCAGCACCTTCGGCCTGCCATCCCATCATTTTGGGAAGCAGCCTTGAAATATTTTTTTCCTTATATTCCCTGAACCCCTTCCAATACGAAGTTATATTTCCTGCATTCCCAACCGGAATATATAAAAAATCAGGTGCATCGCCAAGCCAGTCGCAAATTTCAAATGCCCCTGTTTTCTGGCCTTCAATCCTGAAAGGATTTATGGAATTTACAAGAGCGATTTCATAATTTGAAGTTATGTATTTTACTACATCAAGTGCATCATCAAAATTTCCTGAGATTGCCAGAACTTCTGCCCCGTGCATCATAGCCTGGGCAAGTTTTCCCAGAGCAATTTTGCCGTCAGGAATTACGACGATACATCTCATCTGTCCTCTTCTGGCATAAGCTGCCGCAGAAGCAGAAGTATTGCCAGTAGAAGCACACATTACAGCTTTAGCACCGGCTTCCTTTGCCTTGCTGATAGCCATAGTCATTCCTCTGTCTTTAAATGATCCCGTCGGATTTAATCCTTCAAACTTATAGTAAAGTTCACAACCATATTTTAATGACAGGTATTCTGACTTAATTAAAGGAGTTGAACCTTCGTTTAAGCTGACAATCGGAGTTTTATCATTTACAGGCAGATAGCTCCTGTATCTTTCGATAATACCCGGATAACTGAATTTCATTTTCAAATCCTTCCAGAAAAAATTGGCTTAACTAATTAAAACTTTTAATCTTGGCTTATCTTATAATAAAACAAAATATAACAACAGGTTCCTAAGACACAACAGGAAATTACTGCAAATCTTCCACTCTTATTATATTTAACACCTGGTTCACAACATCCAATTTTATAATCTCTTTAACAGATTTAAACATGTCTTTATTTAAAACACGATGAGTTATGAAAACAATTTTTGCCGAACCGCCTTCTTGTGTCTGCTTTTGAATCATGGATTCAATTGAAACATTGTTGCCTCCGAAAACCGCAGCAATTTTAGCTAAAACTCCGGGCCTGTCTTTTACTTCCATAAGCGCGTAAAATTTATTTTCCATTTCATCAATCGGTTTTATCGGTTTGTTTGCAAAACATGTACATCCGAATATGGGTTTTTTATGCTGTCTGTCAAAATTTCTGGCAATCTGTATAATATCTCCCACTACGGAACTGGCGGTAGGTCTGTCCCCCGCCCCCTGGCCATAACTCATTACCTCACCGACAAAATTACCATACAGATACACAGCATTATTTGCATAATTTATAGAAGCAAGTATGTGATCTTTGGGTATTAACGCAGGGTGGACTCTTACACAGATTGAGCCTCCCTCGTCACTTCCTATAGCAAGAAGCTTTATTACATATCCCAGATCATTTGCATGTCTTATATCCTCAAGAGTAATCTTTTTAATTCCTTCCTTATATACTTCTCCGAATACAACCCTTGAATTAAAAGCAATTGAAGAAAGTATCGCCAGTTTGCATGCCGCATCATTTCCTTCAATATCAGCAGAAGGGTTTACTTTTTCGGCATAACCCAATTCCTGGGCAACACTTAATGCATTCTCAAAATTTAAGCCTTCTTTCTGCATCCGGGTTAATATATAGTTAGTAGTTCCATTTAATATGCCGATAATCTTACTGATGTTGTTCGCAGCAAGCGATGATTTCATCGGCCCTATAATCGGTATACCGCCTCCGACGCTGGCTTCAAAAAGGATATCGACATCATTCCCGGCAGCAGCACTAAAAAGACTTTCTCCCTTGTTTGCAATCATATCCTTATTTGCGGTAACAACATACTTTCCATTTTTTAAAGAATTGATAACATATGTGTAGGCAGGATCAATTCCTCCAACCAATTCGACAACAATATCTATTGCAGGATCATTTATTATATCATCAGCATTACTTGAAAATATTATCTCATCTCCAAACAAAGGCTCAAACATTGCAGCTTTTTCAATGATATCTTTGTCAACAACTCTTTTTATGCTGATGAGTTTTCCAGTTTTCTTTTTAATATACTCTTTCTGACTTTCGATCAGTTTTAAAACACCGCTGCCTATATAACCCAATCCGATTATACCTATACTTATCATATTGTTACGGCTTAAATCATTTATTAAATTTTCATTCATGTAATTTTCCGTGGCCTTTTATCAAATCATTATATGTTTCTCTTTCAATCCAGACATAATCCTTTCCATCTTCCAGAGCAATAATTGCAGGTCTTGTCTGACCGTTATAATTGCTGGACATTGAATAACAATATGCACCTGCCGTTGCAAGTGCTATAAAATCACCAGGTTTTACTTCAGGAAGAACAGAATTTTCAATCAATATATCCCCGCTTTCGCAGTGCTTTCCGACAACTGTATATTTCTTCCAGCCTGTTTTTTCTTTTTTTTCTTCGGTATCGCTCATTCTGTTGACAATAAACGGAGTATAAACTGCACCATACAAAATCGGCCTTATGTTATCGCTCATGCCGCCGTCAACGGAAATATAATTATGAACTCCGGGAATTTCCTTTACTACACCAACCTCATATATGGCAACCCCTGCATTTCCGACAATCGATCTACCCGGCTCAAGCATAAGCTTACTGATTCTGACATCATATTTAACAGAATAGCTCTCTATGGCATTTCCGATAAGATTTGCAAAATCTTTTATACTGGCCGGTTTATCATCTTTAAGATATTTCACACCAAGTCCGCCGCCTATATTTATCCATCCGAGTTCAACACCCAAAATTTTCTTTACCTCCGCCAGGAATTTTAACTGAACCCCTATCAATTTATCATATGATTCAATATTAAATATCTGGGAACCTATATGGGAATGAATCCCCATTAATCTTAAATTCGGTTTTGATAATGCTTCTTTAACCGCTCCAAGCGCAATCCCTCCGGTCAGCCCGAAACCAAATTTGGATTTTTCCTTGCCTGTCTGTATAAATTCATGAGTAGAAGCATGTATGCCCGGGGTAATCCTTAATAATATATTTTGCTTAACCCCGTATTTTCGGGCAATTCCGTCAAGATAATTCAATTCTTCAAAATTATCTACCACAAAGCAGCCCACTTTGCTTTTTACTCCATATTCTATTTCTTCCTTTGATTTATTGTTCCCGTGAAAATAAATCTTTTCTGCTTCAAAACCGCTTTCCAAAGCGATGAAAAGCTCGCCCCCGGTAGAGACATCTATTGACAGCCCCTCCTGTCTGGCAAGCTGGCACATCGGAATGCAGTTGAATGCTTTTGAAGCATAAATAACCGTAACTTCCATATCTTTAAAATTGAAATTTTTTATATATTCCCTGCACTGATGCCTGATTGTTTCAATATCATAAACATAAAGCGGAGTTTTATATTTTTTAACCAAAAAAGAAAAATCAATTCCATTAATTTCCAAATGATCTTCTTTATTGGTTTCGGAAGTAATCGGAAGAAGCATTTTTGTTTTAATTCCTTTCTTTAAACATTATACAAAATATAATTAAAAAATTAAAAAAATTTACATTTTTTCCGGAGCGGAAATACCCAGAATATCCAGACCGTTTTTCAATACTTTTTTCGCTGCGATTGCCAGAACAAGCCTTATTATATTTGCCCTGTTTTTACTTATAATTATATTGTGATTATAAAAATAATGAAATTCTCCTGATAATCTGTAAAGGTATTGGGTAATAAAATAGGGTGCATTATTTTTGCACGCATCATAAACGATATCAGGAAATAAGGACAGCACCCATGCAAGATTTCTTTCACTGTTATTTTTAAATTCATACTTTTTCATGTTTCCTATTGAGTTTGTGCAAAAATCAGCACTTGAATTTTCAATTTCACTGATTTCCTTTTCACCAATATTATCCAGTTCAATTTCTTTTAATTTTTTTATGATGCTGCCGATTCTTGCGTGGGCATACTGCACATAAAATACAGGATTCTGGTTTGATTTCTTTTTTGCAAGGCTTAAATCAAAATCCATATGAGTGTCAAAAGAATTCATTGAAAAGAAATATCTGACTGCATCCTTGCCGACATATTTTACCAGATCATCAAGCGTCATGCCCTTGCCTTTGCGTCTTGACATCTTAAGAACTTCTTTTCCTTCCACAAGTCTTACCAGCTGGCCGATTATTATGCTTACGGCATCATCATTCATCCCGATGGATTTTCCTATTGCTTTTAATCTTGATATGTAGCCATGATGATCCGCCCCCAAAATATATATAAGGTAATCAAAACCTCTTTCCTTCTTATTCATAAGATACATGATGTCTGAGGCAAAATAAGTTGGATTTCCATCGCCTCTTATTATAACCCTGTCCTTATCATCCCCATAGCTCGTTGACTTAAACCATAATGCATTTTCCTGCTCGTAAACCAGGCCGTTTTCCCGTAAAAATTTTATTGCGGTTTCAAAATTATTATTTTCATAAAGAGAACTTTCAAGAAACCAGTTATCAAACTCGACACCTATGGAGGATAAAGTATCTTTGATGAATGAGAGCATCATATCAATAGCATTTTTTTCTATTGCGGCATCATCCGTAATCAATTCATCCCGGTTTAAGATAAACTTATCGCCATAATCCTTATAAAGTTTTTCAACTACTGTTCCGACAGTTGCTTCAGGATAACCATCTTGAGGATAAGAGATTTTTATCCCGAATTTTTTCAAATAAAGAGATTTGACACATTCCGCAAAAATTTTTGCCTGTGTTCCATAATCATTAACATAATATTCTCTCTGGACATCATAACCGTTCTTCTCGTATATGTTTGATAAAACATCTCCCATTACACCCCAGCGGCCATGCCCGATATGAAGATTCCCGGTAGGATTTGAACTTACATATTCAATCTGAATTTTTTTGCCCGTCCCGCTTTTATTTTCTCCGTAGCTTCCGTCTTCAGAAAAGACCTTACTTAAACTTTCAAAAATAAATTTGTCTTTTAAATTAAAATTTATAAAACCCGGAGCTATTATTGCCACACTTTCAACAAACTTCCATTTTGAAAGTATCTCTTTATTAATTTCTTCTGCGAGCTCCATCGGTTTTTTCTTGATCTGAGAAGAAAGCACCATGGCGGCATTTGTAGTTAAATCCCCGAATTCCTTATTCTTCGGTTCTTCCAATCTTATGGATCTGAAAATTTTATCCTGATTTAAATTAAACTTTTAACTAACTTTTTTATTTTTTAATATAATTTCTTTAAGATCAGATAAAAACCTGTCTTTCAAAAGATTAACCAGCAACATTTCTCCTGTTTTAATTAAAATAATCGTCAATCTGGAGCCGATGACCGGAATTGAACCGGTAACCTACTCATTACGAATGAGTTGCTCTGCCAGTTGAGCTACATCGGCAGAAATAAAATATAAAAATAAATAATATAAAAATAAGTTTAAAAATAAACAATAACAAATTTTATAATTTAATCCAGATAATCTTCAATACCCGTCATTTCAAGGTTTTCTTCATTCTCGTCAGACATCTTTTCAGACATTTCCCTTTCCTTGTCAATTTCGATCTGGCATAAAGGAACGCTTACCTTGGATTCATTTTCAAATTCAACAATCACGTTGCATTTTAAAGGTTCATAGCTATAAATTATACCTTTCCCGAAACTGCATTTTACCGGAGTTCCTCTTTCGGGTGCTTTATCTATAAATTCCTTATAAGAGTCATATTCATACTTAAGACAGCACATCAGCCTTCCGCAAATGCCTGAGATCTTAAGAGGGTTTAAGGGAAGATTCTGGTCCTTTGCCATTTTTATTGAAATTGATTCAAAATCGGTCAAAAAACTCTTGCAGCACAAATTCATCCCGCACGGACCAAGGCCCCCAACAATCTTTGCTTCATCTCTTACCCCGATCTGTCTGAGTTCAATCCGCATTTTAAAGTGAGCCGCAAGCTCTTTAACCATTTCCCTGAAATCCACTCTTTTTTCTGAAGTAAAATAAAAAATCATTTTGCTTTTATCAAAAATGATGTGTACATCTACAAGCTTCATCGGAAGATTATATTTTTTTGTCAGATCTTCAAACTTTCTGTAGCCTTCTGCTTCTTTGCCCTTATTTAATTCATCAACCGACAGATCATAATAAGTGGCTTTTCTTATGATCTTCTTAGTGGATGCCGTATTCTCTTCTCCGGCAGTCCTGGTAGGATATGTTACTATCTCGCCTATTTCAACTATATCTTCCACTCTGCAAATAACCTTATCGCTCATCGAAAGCCCTATTTCCCCAGGGTCAAAATAATGTACATTTCCATTTTTCCTGAAAATGACACCTATTGTTAATGCCATTTATATATCACCTCTTAAATATTTAAAGCTGCACAAGCCCAAGTATTACCCTGTCCAGCGCAATTTCATAATTGATGCCCTGATTTGCATAAATCTTATTTCCTCTGATTATATCCAATAACTCCAGATATTTATCCATGCTTTCACCGTAAAAGCTTTTACTAATGATATTATAATTATCTGTATAATGTAAGGTTTCCCTTTTGCTTCCCGCCATTACCGCAATTATATCTTCAAGGCAATATGCTATTATATCAAAAACATGCTTAATAATTAACCCGGTTAACTTTGAAATTTCTCTTTTGTTGTTTGCCTCAATTTTTTTAATTATTCTGTCTATTTCATCCTCATCCAATCCGCTTTTCTTTATTCTTTCTGTTTCTTTCTTTTGTTTTTTTATTATCTCTTCACCTATCTTTGGTATATAGCTATTGATATGACCCGAAAAATTTAAAGCTGCCGTAATATTTTTTCGGTCAGAAATCAGTTTTATTAATAATTCTTTCAGTTCATTTTCGATATCGTTGAATTTCTCATCAAAATGTTCAAGTGATTTGCTTTTAAAAATCCAGTTATAAACCTGGCATCTTGATTTTATGGTTTGTATAATGTTATTTATATCTTCAGCCAGTAAAATAAATATGCATTTCTCATCAGGAGGATCTTCCAGGATCTTAAGCATTTTATTGGAAGTTATGTCACTCATTAAATCTGCTTCTTTGATTATCGCTATCTTAAACTCATTGTTTATTGAAGAAATTGACATTAGATAGTTAAGTTCGGTTATTTCTTCCACGGTAATAACATTTCCCAGAGGTTCAAGAACATAAAGATTGGGATATTTTGCTTTTAATGTATTCTTACAGGTTTTGCAATCAAGGCACCCGCCCTGCTTACAGTTTACATTAGCAGCAAAATTAAGCGCAAGCTCAAACAAATGCTTCATGTTTTCCCCGTGAAAAAAATATGAATGGGAAATGCTGCCGTTTTTAAGCTCTTTGTTCAGCAATCTTAAATTAAGTGCGTTTAAAGAATTTTCTGATAGAAAGACAAGATTATCAAAACTTAAAATTTTATTTCTCCGTTTGATTTGTTTTCAATGATTCTTAGTATTTCACTGTTTATTTTCCCGATAGGTTTTATTAAATCATCCTCAATACAGTTCAATATCTCCCATTTGTATTTGACAGCCACTTCCATCGCCACTTCATAAGTTCTTTCCATGTAGCCTGAGTCTTTTTCATGTATGTCTTTTCCCCTGGAGCCGGTAATTTTATTTAACCTTTTATCGTTTAGCTTTCTGCAAAACTCCGGGGGCATGCATAAAAATATGATGATATCGGGTTCGGGCAGGTTAAGCTTGTTAAATTCCAGATCAAATATCCAGTCTATATAATCTGCTCTCTCCTTTTTATTATCAAATTTGGCTGCCTGATAAATCATGTTTGATGAAACATATCTGTCAGAAATAAGGACACCTTTGTCTTTGTAAAACTTTTCCCATCTGGTTTTATATGATGCAAATCTGTCTGATGCAAAAAATAAAGAAGCCGCATAAGGATTTACCGATTTCGGATCTTTGCCGAACTCCCCGTTTAAATACATTTTAATAAGTGCGGAGGAATTGCTTTCATAATCCGGAAACTCAAGCTTCATTGCCCTGTAATTTTTTTTAACCAGCTCCTCAAACACTAATTTTACCTGAGTGGCTTTACCGCTTGAATCAATACCTTCGATTACGATAAGAGTACTTTTGTCATTTTTAAAATTGCCTGCCATATATTTTCTTGTCTTATTTGTTTTTTGCTGATCTATAAACCAACGGGAAGCTTTTAATCAATCTGTAAAATCAGTATTATGTTATTTTATATCTTTTTTAATTTTTTTTCTTTTTGAAAAAAATTTTTATCACCTATTTTAATTATTTTGTTATATTAATTTTTATATTAACAAATTTAATTTATAATTTATCTATATAAAACTGATTAACATTTATAAATGAAGAAATTTATTTTTTCAAAGATAAAAATATTAATTTTAATTATCGTTATTTTTTGTATAATTATTCCTCTCAGTGCCTGTGATAAAACGTTATTTGATATTTACACCCAATTAAACAGTGATTATTCCGGGGTAAGAACTGTTGATATTGCAGTTAAAACTGAATATTTGAAAAAAGGTGAAGTGGCGCTCAACGGAGAAAAATCGCTCTTTGACAGAATATTTGCAGCTCTTCCCCAAGGAGAAATCAGCACTTCCGAAAAAGATGCTTACACCCATTTTACTTCCAAAATAACTTTCAAGGATGTCAATTTCCTGCAACATGTCTCCATAGATAATTTTTCGGAAAACCCTCCCGATAGATTTTATGCAAAAATCGAGAAAAAGGATTCCCTATTCTCGACAGAGTATTTTTACTCTGACTTTATAGATATGAAGATCGATGATGCGGTTATAAATTCAGGCGGAGTCAATTCCGATTTTGCAAGACTGGATAGCATATTGAAATCTGATAAATAAATTGTCGGCATCACTTATCAGGTAAAATTTCCGTTTAAGATAGTAAAAAGTAATGCCGACGTAATAGGTAACAATAATATCGCAATATGGAACGTAGATTACGGGCAGCAAAAGCTCATAAACATCGAAGGTAAAAAAATAAAATTTCTTCCATATTTTCTGCTGGTAATTTTAGGAATAATTGTTATTTTTATTTTATTTTTAGTATTTGCCATCATATTTGCTGCGTCAAGAAGAAAAATCGACAGCAGAAGGAGCAAACCTATTTACAGCTACGATAACTATTTCAAGAGAAACAAGAAAGACAAATATTGAAACTTAATTCACCTCTTACGGTTGAAAAAATTAAAAATTTAAAAGCAAAAGATGAAATTCTTTTAAGCGGGACAATATATGGTGCAAGAGATGCGGCTCATAAAAGGCTGGCAAAGGCAATCGCTGATAATGCAGATTTACCGGTAAACCTGCGGAATGCCGTAATATTTTATGTCGGCCCGTCGCCTACACCGCCGGGTAAAAAGAGCGGAGCTGCCGGTCCGACTACGAGCGAAAGGATGGACAATTTTACAGAACCGCTTTTGAAAAAAGGCCTTCGCGCAACAATCGGCAAAGGTGACAGAAGTCCGCAATTAAAAAACCTGATGAAAAAATATAAAGCAATTTATCTTACAGTTCCGGGCGGAATCTCGGCACTGCTTGCATCAAAAATTATGGAAATAAAGACAATTGCCTATGAGGATCTGGGCCCTGAAGCTGTTTTTGAAATCAAAGTTAAGGATTTCCCGCTTTTTGTTGCTTATGATCTGGACGGAAATGATATTTTTGAACTTGCCCGTCTTACAGAATGACAAAGGAAAAATACTGCAAGAGGCAAGGAAGCAATATGGCATGGCGCATATTCCACGTTTACCGCAAGTGCCGTGGTGTTACCTCCAAGACCTGCAGGTCCGATACCTGTCGAATTAACTTCTTTCAAAATATTTTTTTCCAGATTTGCATATCTTTTGTCTGAATTGGCCGTTCCGATTTCTCTGAAAGCCGCTTTCAGCGCAAGTTCCGATACTCTGGAAGCGCTGCCTCCTATCCCGATTCCTATAATTACCGGCGGGCAGCTCTTGGTTGCATTTTTTATGACAAGCTCTTTAACTGTTGATGTTATTTCTTCCGGAGTTGCTGAAGGATTTAACATGAAAAGATACGAACAGTTATCACTGCCCCCGCCTTTCAAATAAACCCTGATTTCCAGCCCCTCAAAATCAGCCGTTCCGTAACTTATAATTGCAGGAGTATTTGTTAATGTATTTTTTCTTTCAAACAAAGGATCGTTTACAATTGATTTCCTTAAATAGCTTTCCATATAAGTTTCCGCAACAACGGAATTTACCGTATTTTCAATTTCGTTAAAATTTTCAATACAAGTATTTTTACCTATAATGAGATCCACATAAACGGTCCCGCAATCCTGGCATAAGGGAATTTTCTTAACTGAAGCAGTTCTTGAGTTCTCAATAATAAGGTTGAGTATTTTTCTGGCTGTCGTATTTTTTTCATACGCCAGAGCCTTATTTATTGCATCAATAACATCTGCCGGCAGATTGAAGCTGGCGTTATTTATCAGTTTTTTGAGCCGGTTTTTTATTTTTATAATCTTTATAGTCTTCATTTTTAGATGGACACTGGGGATTTATACATAAATCCCACGGCCTCTTGCCTTTTCTTATCACTTTTATAATCGGATAACCGCATACCTTACAGACATCTTCTGTCGTAAGAATCAGTCCGTTTTGAGGCATGGAAAAAGCTTTGTTGCATTTGGGATAATTTGAGCACCCTATGAATTTCTTTTTAGTCTTAGCAGAAAATCTTATAAGCAGGCTGCCGTTGCAATCCGGATTAGGACATTTGCCTACAATTTCATCCTCCTTAATGCTGTCCCTTATTGCTTTGCCGATTTCAGCTTTTTTAGAATTCAGAGTATCTAAAATCTCTTTTAAGGTTTTTCTTGATATATCAACAACCTTGCCTTTATCCAGATCCCCGCTTGCAATGCCGTCCATATCAACTTCCAGTTCCGCCGTCATATCAGGACTGGTAATTTTTACGGCATAATCTTTTAAAGTCTTGATTACCGCAATCGCTTTTTTGCTTGGCTCAAGCGGATTGCCTTTAATATAACCTCTTGTCACCAGATTTTGTATTATTGTATGTCTGGTTGCTTTTGTTCCAAGCCCAAGTTCTTCCATTTTTTCAACCAGCTTGCCCTGAGTATATCTAAGCGGAGGTTTTGTCTCCTTTGACAGTATTTCCTTGTTTAAAACAGAAACATTTTCTCCGTTTTTCAATTCAGGAAGAAAAATATCGACATGCTTGTAGTATGGATAATATTTTGTCCAGCCTTCTTTAATAATGTTCGAACCGTTTGCTATAAATTTCTCTCCGCCAATATCTATATTTACTATCATGTTTTTTGCAACTGATTCCGGAAGAAGAGTACATGCAAATCTTCTGACAACAAGTTCGTATAACTTCCACTCATCTTCGCTCAGACTTTCACGTGCGGCAACCGAGGTAGGGTAAATCGGCGGATGATCCGTTGTTTTTTTAAGACCTCTTGTCGGTTTGATTTCTTTTTGTGAAAGCACGGCTCTTATCATTTCGCTGAACTGCCTGCTGCCGGATAAAACCGTTAAGGTTTCTCTTAAATCAATAGTATTCGGGTAAACAGTATTATCTGTTCTGGGATAACTTATATACCCGTTCATATATAAGTTTTCCGCTGTATTAATTGTTTTTTGTGCCGTAAAACCAAGTGCGCTTGCGGCTACAATCAATGCGGTTGTATTTAATGGCGCAGGTGGTTTTAACGGTCTTAGTGCTTCTTTTATTGCCGTAATCTTACCGGTATCAGGAAGCCTGTCAAAAACTGCTTTTGCTTCCTTTTCGTCAAGAAATCTTTTTTTATGATGCAGTGCATCAAACTTCTCATTCTTTTCATTTGAAAGATTTACCTTAATCTGCCAGTAAGGAATCTTTACAAAATTCTCAATCTCCAGTTCCCTGTCAACTATTAAAGCAAGAGTCGGAGTCTGTACGCGGCCTACTGATAAAAATTTATCTTTCAACTGATACGAAGCAAGAGAAATAAACCTCGTTAAAACGGCGCCCCATATCAAATCTATATCCTGGCGTGCCATACCTGCAAAAGCAAGGTTGATGTCAATCTTATGTAATTTCGCAAAAGCAGACTTGATATCCTTCGGGGTTATTGCCGAAAATTTTGCCCTTTCAACAGGAATTTCACCTTTCTTATCTCTTACAACCTGAAATGCATCATATCCGATAAGCTCGCCTTCTCTGTCAAAGTCGGTGGCAATTATAACCTCATCCGCTTCATCAGCTACCTTGATAAGTGCCTGCATTATTTTTTTTTCGATTGGTTTTTTAATGATAGCTGCATCAACCAGATTCTGCGGCGGGATTTTAAACCAGTTTGCATATTCGTCAGGAAATTCCACCTGAAGAATATGCCCTTTTAAACCAATTGTTTTAAAGCTGCCTTCCGAATTTGCAAAACTATGAACCGGTATACCATATACTTTCTCCTCCTTGACACCATTGCCTGAAAGTATCTGGGCAATTCTTTTAGCAGCAATTTCCTTTTCGCTTATAATCAATTTCAATTTAAACTCCGCCTCTGTCAGTTCAAGAATTAAATAATGTAAGAATCAATTATAGAAAATACAAAAATATCTTATTAATTTTAGATTTATAACATTAAAAAATAATTTTTAAAATATCAAGCAATAAATATTTTAATTTCTAATTGTTTTATTTTTTTAAATTTATACTTTAAAATAAATACACATTATTTATTATAAATAATATTAATAATAATTTTTATCAGTAAATGAATATTAATTTAAAAATAATAGATTCCATAGCCAGACTTAAAAAAGAGAAAGATGCAATAATACTTGCGCATAATTATCAGATAGGCGAGGTTCAGGATATTGCCGATTATGTAGGAGACTCACTCGGCTTAAGCATAAAAGCGTCTGAGGTGCAAAACAAAGTAATTGTATTTTGCGGTGTCAGGTTCATGGCTGAAACCGCAAAAATTTTAAATCCGGCAAAAACAGTTCTGATTCCTGACGAATCCGCGGGCTGCCCTATGGCAAATATGATAACCGCAAAAGATGTAATTGAGCTAAAGAAGGCACATCCTGATGCGATAACAGTCTGCTATGTAAATTCCACAGCCGAAGTTAAAGCAAATGTTGATATCTGCTGCACAAGCGCCAATGCCGTGCAAGTAGTGAATTCTTTACCTAAAGACAGAGAAATTATTTTTATCCCTGATAAATATCTGGGAAGTTATGTCCGGAGCCAGACCAAAAGAGACCTTATCTTATGGCATGGATACTGCCCCACACATGTTTTAATTAATGCAAAAGCAATTATTCAGATGAAGAAGGATCACCTTAACGCAGAAGTTATCGTTCATCCCGAATGCACACCTGAAGTAATAGAAATAGCCGATAAGGTACTGAGCACCGGCGGGATGCTTAAATACGTTCATGAATCGCAAAATACCGAATTTATTATCGGAACAGAAATCGGGATCATATACAGGCTTCAGAAACAAAATCCTAAAAAAATATTTTATCCCGCACAAAAAAATACAATCTGTCCCAATATGAAGCTTATAAATCTTGAAAAAATAATGTGGTCACTTGAAGATAATATTTATGAAATTAACTTATCCGATAATATCATTAAGAATGCAAGGGCATCCCTTGAAAGAATGAAAGAGTTTGCTTAAATTAAAAACTTCGATTCTTAAAGTATTTACTTAAAGCTTATTAATATAAATAAAATCAAAAATTAGAAAGATGTTAAAATAATGCGCCCGAGATTTTTATTTAATCCCTTAAACTATGATAATCTTTGCGATTATAATGAATGCATAATAATCGGCAGCGGGATAGCCGGCCTGTCGACAGCTATAAGATTGTCAAATCACGGAAAAGTTAAAATTTTCACAAAAAGTGCACTTTCGGAATCCAATACCTGGTACGCACAGGGCGGAATTGCCGCTGCAATAAAGGGACCTGACAGCTGGGAAGACCATTATAATGACACAATTAAATCGGGGCAGGGTTTATGTGACAGTGAAGCTGTAAAAACCCTTGTCAAATCAGCTCCGGAGATGATTGAAGATCTTATTGAAAACGGAATTCATTTTGATATTGCCAATGGGGAAATAAGTCTTACTCTTGAAGGAGGCCATTCCAGTCCGAGAGTCCTTCACGCAGGAGGAGACGCGACAGGTGAGGAAATCGAAAAAAAACTGATTGCTTTTGCAAAACAGCTTAAGAATATTGAATTTTATCCTGAGAATTTCGTGCTTGATATCTTAACTTCCGGTAACGAATGTATCGGTATTTCAGTTCTAAATATAAATAACAGCAAAGTTGAAATACATCCTGCGTCAAATATAATTATTTCCACGGGCGGAGTCGGACAGCTCTTCGAGCTTACAACCAATCCATCTGTTTCAACAGGTGACGGTATTGCAATGGCTTACAGGGCCGGAGCAGAGATAAAAGATATCGAATTTATCCAATTCCATCCGACGGTTTTTAAGACAAATGACGGCAGGCTGTTCTTGATTACCGAAGCTTTAAGAGGTGAAGGAGCATTCCTGCGGGATATTGAAGGAAACAGGTTTATGCTTGGGAAACACCCGCTTGCAGAACTTGCCCCGAGAGATATAGTTGTTAAGGAAATGACTATGGTAATGAAGGAAAAGGGAACGGATTTTGTCTATCTTGATGCCACACATCTTGACAGACACATGCTAAATATCAGATTCCCGAATATAATAAATAAGCTTAAAGATAACGGGCTTGACTTGAAAACCGATTTAATAAAAATTTCCCCTGCGGCTCATTACCTGAACGGGGGGATAAAAACAAGTCTTAACGGTGAGACAAACATCAAAGGTGTTTATGCCTGCGGTGAGACGGCGGCAACAGGAGCTCACGGGGCTAACAGACTGGCAAGCAATTCTTTAATAGAAGGCCTTGTTTATGGTGCAAGAATTTATGAAAGCATCACAGGAAAAATCAACAATAAAAATAAATTTGGAGACAGCAGTTTAAAAAATATAAATTTAAAAAACAATGCTGATTTTAAAAAAATTATTCAAAAAATTACCGCCGGGCAAGAAGACGTATCTGAAATCATTTTCCTTAAAGATAAAAACACTATTAAAAATAACAAAAATTCAATAAGTCCTGGAAACAGCCGGTTCATAACATCAGAAGAAATCGGTAAACTCAAAAAGAAATTAAGGCACCTGATGACAAACAGGGTTGGCATTTTAAGGGAAGGCAAAAGGCTTAACGATGTGCTTGAATTTGTAAATGAAAATCTTGACATGCCAAGTTTATATGAAAGAAAAGAATTAGAGCCGAATGAATTTTTAAATATGCTTTTTGTGGCAAAGCTTATTATAACTGCCGCAATATTAAGAACAGAAAGCAGGGGGACTCATCAAAGATGTGACTTCCCTGAAACTGACGATAAGAACTGGAAGAAGCATATAATTCAAAAAAATGATGAGATTTACTTCGAACCTGTGACATAAAAAAATAAAAATTACTGCGGAATATTCATTATGGCAAATTTTTATTGGTAGTTTTTTAATTCGGGATCATATTTATAATTTTTTTATAGTTGAATACAGCCGGAAAATATTTTATAAAATAATATTTTATGAAAGCAAATATTATGGAGAACAAAAATTTAAACGCGCTAAATAAGTTTGAAATTGAGGATATCATAAAAAACGCCATAAAGGAAGATCTGGGCGCCTACGGCGATATAACATCAAAGTATATTTTTAATCAGGATGATTTTTCTGAAAGCTGTATTGTCTGTAAGGAAAAAGAAGGCGCTGTTCTCTGCGGAATAGATGTGGCAAAATTTATTTTTGAAGAAATAGATGCGAAAGTTAAATTCATCAAACTAAAAAATGACGGTGATTATTTAAGCATGGGAGAAAAGATCTGTGAAATAAAGGGCTCGACATTATCAATTTTAAAATCAGAAAGAGTCAGTTTAAATTTCATTCAGCATCTGTCCGGGATTGCAACCATAACCGGAAAATTTGCAGAAATATCGTCCAAATATGGTGTAAAAATTACCGAGACAAGAAAAACAATCCCGAATCTTAGAATACTTGAAAAATATGCGGTAAGATGCGGCGGAGGTTATAACCACAGATTCGGACTTTTTGACGGAATACTTATAAAAGACAACCATATTGCTGCGGCAGAAGGAGTCAGCAAAGCAATCAGCATGCTTAGAAATAAAATCCCGCATACATTAAAAATAGAGGTAGAAGTAAAAACACAGGGCGAACTTCTTGAGGCTATAGAAAGCAAAGCCGATATAATCATGCTTGACAATATGGGTTTTGAAGAAATGAAAAAATCGGTCAGGATAATAAGGGAAAAATTAAATGAGCAGTGCAAGATTGAAGCTTCGGGAAATGTTCGTCTTGATATACTGGAAGAAATATGCAAAACAGGTGTGGATCTTATATCTTCCGGAGCAATAACAAATTCTGCAAAAGCAGTTGATTTTTCCCTTGAGCTTGAAGGCTGATCTTTCAGGAAAGCTTCTTCTTTATTTCCTCCATTTTTTCAAGGGCAGATAATTTACCTGCATTTATAATCTCGGATGCCTTCCCGAATTCGAACGCACCGAAATCACCTGTTTTTGGCTGTATGATTATATCTGCTTTCGGGAAATATGGGATTTCAATTTCCCTTGTCATCATGGAAAGGCTCAAATCTATCATACTAAAAATCGATGTTTTTGATGTCGGCACTTCTTTCCTGTCGACGTTGTTTAAAGCAACCGCAATTACAAAATCAACATCCAATTCTCTGATGGCGCCTATAGGAACAGGTTCAACTGTTCCCCCGTCAATTAATATCATACCATCTCTGACCAACGGCTCAAATATACCCGGTATTGCAATTGAAGCTTTTATTGCATCTCTCAGACTTCCTTCTTTTAAAACCACCTTTTTTTTTGAAACAATATCGGCGGCAACAGCACAGAACGGTTTTTTGCAGTCGTTAAAAGTCTTTTCCTGAAGAAATTTATATAAAACCCTGTCAACTCTTCTTGAATTCAAAGCGTTTAAATTCGGCAGTGCAAAAGTAGTTGAGATTACAAATCTTTTCCAGTCATTTGAATTTATAAACTTTAAAATTTCATCAATGGAAATTCCGGAGCAATAAAGAGCACCTATCACCGAGCCCATGCTTGTACCTGAAACAGCGGAAATACTGATTCCCTCATTTTCAAGAACTTTAAGAACCCCGATATGAGCAAGACCACGGGCTCCCCCGCCGCTTAAAGCTATACCTATTTTTTTTGGTTTTTTCCAGAATGACATGCAAATATTATAAATCAAAAAACAAATAATTTTAAGATATTGATTTTTAATATTTAATTTGAAAATAAATGAAACAACAAAAACAATAATTATTATATAAAAGTTACTTAATCCAGAATTCGTCTCCGCCAATACACGATTAAAGCTCCTCATCGTATCCCAGCTATTAGTGTCAGGCACTGCAATCAACATTAACCTCAACAACATTGACATTAAAAACGATACAAAATCACTTAAGGGTTTTTTATAAAAAATTGTATCAATTCTTATAGTCTGATAACATTGAAAACATATATAGTAATTAATATTCCATAGGAAAAAGAGCCTTGGAAAAAATTCTAAAGACCGGATGGATGTAAAACAAATAAATTGTTGGAAATTTTAACAAAAATGAAAAAACATAATATATTACTGATTTCAAAAATATTTCTGATTTTTATCATAATCTTTTCTTTATTATTTTCTTTACTCGGATGTAACGGTTTGTTTAAAAGCAAAGAGTCTGAAAACCATCCCTCAAGTAGTGCGGTAACAAGCTCAAGTTATAATGACGGTGTCAGCTCAAGTCAGGCCACTCTTAAAACTGCGGGAATAAGCAATTCAAACGGTTCAAGCGGCAGTGAAAGCACTGTCTCAACTTCCGAAACATCTCAGACAACAACTACCAGTGAAAGCCTGGATGATAAATCAGGTTCAGAAATAAAAGATACGGACAATGTTAATGATCTGGAAACACAAAGATATTACTTTCAGCTTGGAATAAAATCGTTTGAGGAAGCAAAATATGTTGAGGCGCAATATTATCTGGAAAAAATAAAATCGGGTTACATTATTCTGGCAGATTATATAAAATTCTAT
This sequence comes from bacterium, assembly GCA_021371805.1. Lineage (GTDB taxonomy): Bacteria > Actinomycetota > Humimicrobiia > Humimicrobiales > Humimicrobiaceae > JAMDDL01. The sequence continues at coordinate 11 of JAJFVM010000018.1, read as the reverse complement.
ACTGCAAAAAG
>JAJFVM010000218.1 GCA_021371805.1 bacterium | reverse complement strand
TTCTTTTGAAAAATTTAAAGTAGTTTTAATATCTTTAGTGGCAACAGCGCAAACCTCCATGCCGGGAATCTTATTTAAATTTGCCAGTAATCCACTGCCCATCTGGCCAACTCCTACTATGCCGATTTTTATTTTAACCCCGCGTTTTTCCAGATCAATTAGCTTATTATGCAAATCCACACAAATCCTCCGATAAAATATAAAATATTTAAGGCAAGAATAAATCCGTATTAATAATTTTCTTCAATATTAAAATTGTAATTATAGTTAATTATTAATACGGATCATAAAAATAACAAGCCTTTTTATGCCTGTTTTTAAATTATTATTTTTTGCTGCAACGATTTTACAATAAAAACTTCATTTTATGTATGAATAAATTTTTTTTATGATAATTCTTTTATTTTTCTTACAATTGCATCTGCCATTTCGCTTGTTCCTACAGCCGAAGGATCATTCCTGTTTGGTTTTAAATCATATGTGACGTATTTGCCTTGCTTAATTATATAAGCAATAGCACTTTCAAGAACATCTGCCGCTTTTTGCTCATTAATATGTTTAAGCATTAAAACTGCCGAAAGCATCATCGCTGTAGGATTGACTTTATTTAAACCTTTATATTTTGGAGCACTACCGTGTGTCGCTTCAAATAACGCAATCTCATCGCCGATATTTGCACCAGGTGCAACACCTAGCCCCCCGACCAGCCCGGCGGCAAGATCGGAAATTATATCTCCGTAAAGATTGGGAAGAACAAGTACATCATAAATTTCCGGTTTCTGAACAAGCTGCATGCACATATTGTCAACTATTCTGTCTTCTGATTCAATTCCGGGATACTCTTTTGCAATCCTTCTGAATGTCTCCAAAAACAGCCCATCGGTAAATTTAATGATATTTGCTTTATGGACACCCGTTACTTTTTTCCTGTTATTTTTTTTAGCATATTCAAACGCATATCTTATGATTTTTTCAGAACCGGAAACAGATATCGGTTTTATGCTGATGCCGCTGTCTCTTTTTATTGCAATGTCTTTTTTTTCTTTAATGAAGTCAATTAATTCAAGAGTCTCGGGTTTGTTAAGTTCAAATTCTATACCTGCATATAAATCTTCCGTGTTTTCTCTTACGATAACGATATTTAAATTTTCGTATCTTGATTTAACCCCAGGGTAGCTTTTACATGGTCTGACGCAGGCATATAAATTAAAGATTTTACGCATTGCGACATTGACGCTTCTGAAACCTGTACCGACCGGAGTGGTAATCGGACCTTTTATGCCGACCTTATTTTTTCTTAAAGATTCAAGGACTCTTTCGGGAAGAACCGTGCCTTCCTTTTCATATACTTCAGCTCCGGCATTGTTAACATCCCAATCAATATCTACTCCTGTTGCTTCCACTACTTTTACAGTTGCTTCTGATATTTCCGGACCCGTACCGTCCCCCGGAATTAAAGTTATTTTATGTTTCATAGATTAAACCCCTTGTTTTTTGTTATGTGTTCAACTAAACCTCCGTCGTTTAACAACTTAATCATTACATCCGGTAAAGCTTTGAAACCAAGTCCAATATTTTTTGTGATATTTTTTATGGTTCCTTTTTCTAAATCAATTTCAAGTTCATCTTTATCCTCTATCTTGTCTGTATCACAGATTAAAACAGGCAGTCCTATATTTATGCTGTTTCTGAAAAAGATTCTTGCAAATGATTTTGCAAGTACTGCACCAACTCC
>JAJFVM010000217.1 GCA_021371805.1 bacterium | reverse complement strand
GGAAATTAAGCCTCTAATTTGGAGAAGGATAATTGTTCCTGAAGCTTATTCTTTTTGGGACCTCCATGTAGCAATTCAAGATGTAATGGGATGGACCGATACTCATCTTCATGAATTTATTATAAATTTTCCGGGAGGTATATTGAAAGCTTCCATTGGTATCCCGGATGAAGATGAACCGGAAGGCGAACATGAGATATTGCCGGGATGGAAATACAAAATAAAAAAATTCTTTACCCTGGAAAACAGCAAAGCAGATTACATATATGATTTTGGTGATTACTGGCAGCATAGAGTTCAGCTTGAAAAAATAATTCCTGCTGAAAAAGGTATTGTTTATCCTGTATGTATTGCCGGGAAAAGAGCATGTCCTCCAGAAGATTGTGGAGGATCGTTTGGATATGAAGAAATTGTAAACGGCACAAGTGAATTTCAAGAAGAATACAGTGATTATGACCCGGAATATTTTGATCCGGACGAGATATATTTTGATGATCCAAAAGAAAGACTAAAATTTATCTTGCAGTAAAAAAATATGGAAATGGATGTGCTTCTACCATTCAAAATCTTCAGGATAATCCAAAAGCGGTTTAATATTATCCTCATATGTATTGTATTCCTTAGCGACAGCAGATACATATTCCGACCATTTTTCTGACCTCGGCAAAATGGTCCAAAACTTCATAGCCGCTGTTTTTACAGGCAAGCATTGCCTTATTTATTATCTTTACGAAATTTTTCCAGTCAGCATATTGAAGCACACTTAACAATTCTCTTGCAAACCAGAATTCCACACCCACTGTATTTATGCGTTTTATTCCTTCAAAAGTTTTATATTCTTTAGCATTCAGATTACTCAACATTTTTCCTCCATCTATTGTGAGCTGCTTCTAAGCTGTTATTATCAGCTAATGCCACTAGTCAACATGGCAACATACTTGGCAATATAATTATATTTACCATGGTTATTGCCATGTACCTATTATTTTTCGATTTATTAGATAAATTTTTTTTCAAATTAATAAAAATGTCTATGAATCCATTCATAATATTATCTATTTTTTTAATAATAATATTAATTGATTTTAAAAGCTGAGCTCTTTGTTGCAAGGAAAACAGAAAATTTATTTATAAAAAGGCACAAGGAAAAAGAAGAGCTTTTTTATGATGACATGATAATCAAATTGTTTGAAAACAAGTTGCACTTGAAACCTGTGAATTATCTATATTTTGCAGTAAGAGGTAATAAAAAAAGGCAATCTCCATTAAATAATGCAATAATTACTGCCAGAAATATTTTTGAGAAGAAGTATAATAAAAAAATTGATTCAGAGTGTATGGTTATTCCACAAACGCCAACCGAGAACCATGTTTACAAATTACTGATTATATTAATTGGGCAGTTTACAGAGCTTTTATAAAAGGAGGAGCGTTATATCAATTATATAATTGAAAAAATAAGGTTAATTGTGGGGTGAACCCTTCGCGTCTGACTGAAGATCATATATAATTTTTTTTATTTGTTCAGAATTATCGCTCAATTATTGGACCACTCCAGTGCTTTTTTGTTTGCATCCATAACAGGTATTTCCAATAGTTCCGCAACAGTTATTTCTCCATCCAGAAGTGCTTTCTTTACCAGATTGATAAACCTGTAGTTTTCAATATTTCTATCTTATCCGATAGGATCAGGTTCGTTGTACTGGTCAACTTTTTCATCTACTTTTTTATTTAGTTGTTCATGTTCTTTTTCATTAATGATCCCGTCTTTAAAGAGTCTTCTTTACGCTCAACCCCACCGCTTCCTCACTAAAATATATATAATTTAAATTAAAGCTGTCCTTACCGTTTTTAATTATTGTACCGCCAAAAGATGTATCGTTATTCTTTACAGAGGAAGGCATTACACAGGTAAAATATAATTCCAGCTACTCGGGAAGTTTATTGCGTAATTAGATCAGTTGGGGATTTAAAAAATCATTCAGTTCATAAATATTTTTAATTTCAATTTTATTTTTACTGGAAATGCTGTTAAAAATATATTTTTGTTTTATGTTCATTTCAGAATTGTATTTCACTTCAATTAAGGTTTTATTTGAAGTCATAAAATCAATCTCGAATCCATCTTTATAAATATAACAGGGGTTAAGATTTTTTATTTTTAAATAAACATAGTTTTCAAACAAACTTCCAATATCTCTAAATCCGGTAAAAAGGGATTTAATTCCAAGATCTGCTGCATAAACTTTTTTAGGTGACAGTATTTTTTCATTAGTTTTTCCACATCTGGAAATAGTATAAATCAAATAAGATTCCACAAACATATCAAAATATCTTCTTGAGGAATCAGGAGAAACACCCAAAATTTTAGCGACTTTATTTAAACTAACCTGTTTTCCGGCTCTTTCCATGAGAAGAATAAAGAAATCTTTTAAAATGCTTATATTTCTGACTTTATATAAGTTTGCTATGTCTTTATTTATTACATCATCAACAAGATCCTTTATGTATTCGATATTTCCGTTTAAAACATATTCGGGAATGCCTCCGGTTTTCATGTAGTCTTTGAAATATTCCTGAAGCAGATTTAAGTCCATTTTGGGAATTTTTATTTTTTTGATATCAAGAAATTCATTAAAATCAAGTGGCAGTAATTCTGTTAAACTATACCGGCCGATAAGATAAGGTTTTCTGCTTCTTAGAACTGAAGAGCTTGAAGAGCTTGCAAAGATTTTTATATTACCTGTATCGTAAAGATTCTTTAGCTGAATTTCATACTCATCTTTATAAGTTATTTCATCAAGAAAAACAAAAATTTTATCGGAAAAAGAAATTTTATGAATTTTCCTATACTGCTCTATTATTTCTATTATGCTATTTTTTGACAACAGATAGTCATCAAGACTAATGTAAAATATTTTATTTGGGCTTATATTTTTGTCTTCGATTAATTTCTTTATCAATAATTTAAATATGGTAGTTTTACCGACACGTCTTAAGCCCGTTAAAAATATAATGTCTTTTGAAGATAATTTTTCAAGAAGCAGACTGGTTATAGTTTGTCTGTCATAAATATCTTTCAAATCGTAATCCCCTTCCCACCAGGGATTATATCTGTAAAAAAGTTCTTTCAGGTTCTCCATTTGTACCTCATGATAATGAATTAATTTAAATTATTATACGTTAATATCGTATATTTTGTCAATTTAATATACGATAATAAAATATATTTATTGGAGTTACCATGATTTATTTTTTTAACAGCAAATATTTAATGAAAGAGTTTTAAATCATTTTAGCTTCATGTTTTCTCAGCCTTAACATTATCCTCATCCTTTTGTGCTTCTTCTTAAGGAAATAAAAAAGAAGTAAAAGGAAGATAAGTGAGATAAAGTAACCTGCAATCAGTACATAAATCACTGAACCTGAACCAAGATACTGGGCAAAATATCCAAGTATGGGCTGGAAAATGATGGAGCCGGAAAAAGCACACGTAATTATAAGGCCCAGAACAGACCCTTTTGATTTATGCGCTTCATAGGTTGCAATTGAAGTCAACATAGAGAAGAAGCACGAGTAACATCCTGCATGAAGAAGCAGGAAAACAAGCTTCACTACGATGTTGGTGCTCAGGGCTGCCACAGACAGGAAAATTATTCCCAGCACTCCGCCAAAAAGAAGAATGGTAATCTCATTTGTTCTTTTAAATATTTTAAGAAAGCCTGTCAGACTTAAAACAGAAACCATCCACATTACGGAAAGCCCGATTGAACCATAAGCAACACTTATATTAAAAGTAGAAAGATAGGTCGTAAACCATGATGACGTGCCTGACAGGGAAGCCATGGAAAAAAACATAACAAGGCAGCAAAGTATTATAATTATATTTAACCTTTCTTTTTTCGCTGGGATACCACAGCTTTCTTCCGATTCTGATATTTTCTGGTTTTCTATAATGATCTTTTTTATATCCAGTTTTTTAAGGTTTAAAAACAGGAGAAAAGCAAGAATCAGAATTACAGCTGCAAATAAAAAGAATGCATATCTGTATGGTATATTAAAAAAAAGAAGAAAGCTTATAAGAAGAGGACTTATTATGGAACCTATATAAAACATTATATCGATTTTTATAAAAATCGGCGCATGCATATTATGATAAACTTTCGCGACAAACGAATGCATGGAAGAGTCAATGGAACTATAACCGCTTTTCTGCAAAATAAGAGAAATAATAAATATGATTACCGATATCTTAAAGCCGAAAATAATAAAACCCAGAAAAAGAATTGCAAGACCGGCCAGAATTACTTTTTTAATGTTTACTCTGTCACAAAGAGTTCCGGTGATAAGAGAAGAAACCAGTGAAAAAATATATCCTATAAGCAACATGAGGCCGATTCTGTCATATCCGACGTTTAATTCCTTAGAAATTATAGGAATCAGCGGATCTATTGAAATAGCTGCAATGCCGTAAAGTATAGTTATAAAATAAAAAAGCCCGAGAGTTTTTTTCATAATATTTAAAAAATAAGCTAAAAAAATTAAGCTTTATGCTTAATTATCATAAAATTCATAAAATACAAAGCTGTCTGCCGCAAAATGGAATATCATAAAAAATTTTTATTTAAATAATATGGTTCTAAATATCCGGTACTAGCATCAGGACGCTAGTAAAATATTATATCAGATTTTGAAACTAAAAAGAGGTAATTTTAGAACAAAAATAAACAAAAAGAACCGGAACAAGACGATTTATAGTTGACTTGAAACACTAAATAAGCATTAAAAATGCGAGCATCTAAAACAAACAGATTAAATGGTCGGCATTTCAGAATGAACGCACAAAAAACCAATGGGGTATTTATATTTCAGCAACCGCAGCACCACCCCTCGGGGCAAACATGGCAAAAAATAATACAAAAAAGATATTCAGGAAGAATAAAAACTGATTTAACAAAACTCTAATTAATTTTGTTTGTATTAACGCTATAATGTTATAGCTTTTTTTAAAAAAAGCAGTCATAAGATCATGTCTTTTTAATTACCCTTAAAAATAATTTCCAGTTTATATTACATAAAAAATAATATATAATAATAGTATTAATATAAAAAAGATATTTAATTTACTTTTTAAGTAAATTAAATTGACAATTAATAATAAAAATTGTATATTGTTTTTAAAAATAAAAAATTAAAAGAAATTTGCTCAAATTTTAAATCTGCCACCATGAAGTTTGGTGAAAATAATGCAAAAAAACTAATACACAGATTGAATGAACTTAATGCTGCTGAAAATTGAGCAATTTTTATTAAATTACCCCAAACAGGATTTCATGAGCTTAAAGGCAATAGAAAAGGACAATATGCTGTTAATTTAGCTCAGCCTTTTAGGTTAATTTTTATGTCTGAAATAGATGAAAATAAATTTAACTGTAAGCTTTCAGATTTAGAATATTATAAGCAGATAACAACAATTAAAATTCTAGAAGTGAAGGATTACCATGATTGATAAAATAAATAATTATAAGCCTGATATTGCCATACCACCTGGAGAAACATTGTCAGAGATTCTGCAATCCCTGCATATGTCCCAATTAGAACTCTCGACCAGAACTGGAATGTCAAAAAAAACTATAAATCAGATAATAAAAGGTGCTGCTCCAATCCTACCAACAACGGCGTTGAAGTTTGAAAAGGTACTAAATATCCCTGCTGGTTTCTGGATTAACCTTGAAAATAATTATCAGGAAATAAATGCAAAAATAGAAGCTGAAAGAAATACTAAAAAGGAAGAAACCATTGCAAAAGAAATTCCATATGATGATATGGCTAAATTAAAATGGGTGCCTGAAGCAAAAACAATAAAAGAAAAGGTCATAAACTTCAGAGCTTATTTTAATATTGCATCCCTGGATTTAATACCACAAGTTCACCATGCAATTTTTAGAATTAGTGATAAACAGCCCTATTCCAAATATGCTATTTCTGCATGGATAGAGAAAGGAAGGAAAGAAGCTATTCAAAAGAAGCTGGCTTCTTTTGAAAAAGATAAAATCAAAAATTGTTTAAACAGCTTAAAGCAATTAACGCTATTGGA
>JAJFVM010000182.1 GCA_021371805.1 bacterium | reverse complement strand
ATCTTTTTTTATTTTCCTGGAATCATATGAAATACAGGAAATTTCTTTATCGGTACTGCCGATTATTTCCAGCAGATTTATTTCTTTTAATATCTGATTTAATTTCATAATTGCTTATTTTGCCTTATTTTCTTTCAAAACTTACTTAAAAAAACAAATTATACAACACCACTTTTATAAGTTCTATTAAAAGAATAAACAAAATTAAAAAAATTATAAACTTATTTAGTGGATCTTATTTAATGCGAACTCAACCAGATCTGAAAAAACAGGAGCAGCAACTGTTCCACCCCATATCGCTTCTTCATTACCTTGCGGCTCATCAACTATAACGACGCAGGCAACTTCAGGATCATCATAAGGAGCAAATCCTATAAATGATGTGATAACAAGACCTTCATCATAACCAACACCTATTTTATTAGCTTTTTGAGCTGTACCTGTTTTACCGCATACTTTAACACCCTCAATTGCAGCCTGAGTTCCGGTACCGCCCTTCTCCACAACTGAAAGCATCATATCTTTCAATTTCTGTGAAGTTTGTGAACTTATTATTTGAACTTTATTTAAAGAGTCGTTTTTTTCAACCGTTCCGCTGCCTGATCTTGTTTCGCTTACAACATAAGGAGTTACAAGATATCCGCCATTAGCAATTACGCTTACTGCCCTGATAAGCTGAATCGGCGTAACTGCTATGCTTTGTCCTATCGCAAGAGCCCCTATAGTTGAAGCCGGCCAGTTTTTATAATTGGAAATTATACCTTTTTCCTCACCTGGCAGGTTTATGCCTGTATAGTTTCCAAAGCCGTATTTTATTATGCTGTCATAATAAAGTTTATTGCCCATGGAAAGTGCAACAGTTACAGCTCCCACATTGCTTGAATATTTTATAATATCCTTCAGGGAATAATCTACGCTGTATCCTCTATGTATTTCCTTTATAACTCTGTCTCCTACTTTTATAGAAGGTGCAAGGTGAAAAACCTGTTCGCTGCCGACACAATTATTATCCAGGGCAGATGAGGCATTGACAATTTTAAAAGTTGAACCCGGTTCATAAGAAAAAGATATGCCCAAATTGCTGAAATATTCAGGTTTGACATTTATATAATCATTCAAATCAAAGGTAGGATATTGAGCCATGGCATAAATTTCACCGGTTTTGGGATTCATCAGAATGGCAATAGCCTTACTTGACTTATATTGCTCTGCTACTTCTTTTAATTTTTTTTCTGCATAAAATTGTATTTGAGAATCAATTGAAAGTACTATATCTCCTCCGTCAACAGGCGGACTGTAATCTTCCGAATTTGTCTGTATTATCGTACCAAATACGTCCTTATGCGCTGTAAGTGTCCCGTCTATACCCCTTAAAATGTCCTCATAGTTTAATTCCAGACCTGACAAACCGACATTATCCGTTCCCGTAAAACCAATCAATGTACAAGCAATATTGTTTTGGGGATAAAATCTTTTGCATTCATCTTCAACATAAATCCCGTCTAAATTTAAATCATTTATCTTATCAGCATCCCTTGATTCTATTTTTCTTGCAATATACAGGAACCCGATATCCTTATCAGATAACTTCTTTGTAAGGTCTTCTTTATTCAGCAGTAATATTTTACTGATATCCTCTGCGGCTTTTTCAGGATTTTTTATCAATTTTGGATTTGCCGTTATGGTTTTTTCAATCAAGCTTGAAGCCAGCTCAATTCCATTTCTGTCAATAATTTTCCCCCTCCTGGATTTCAGGGTAAAGCTGTCTTCGTGCTGATATTCTGCCTGTATTATATATTTATCAGCAGAAATATATTGAATAGAAACAAGTTTATAAATTATAAAACCAAAAGCAACTAAAAATAAAAAAAACAGGAAAAATATTCTTCTCCTGTTTGCCTTGGTATTATTTTCTCTTATCATTTTTTATTTATGGTATGAAAAATGTTAAAATTCCCTCTGAAACTACCATTAAAACATCTTTTATATTTTCTACCATTAAAACAAGGCTTGCTCCCTTAAATGATTCATTGTTATTTTTATCTGTCTCCAATTCAGATATGACAGCATCATTTGCGGTTTTACTGTAAACGATATCTAATTTTTTTAAGTTTGTGTTATTTTCCGGTTTTTCCTCACCTGTCGCAGAATTTCCTTCAGCAGCAGCCTCTGTATTTTTACCTTTTTCAGTATCCGCAGAACTTTCATCCATATTATCGTTATTTTTATATTCCGGATTTATTGCAGCTGCTATTCTGGTCGGAGATTTCAGTTCGGATATCTTTAAGTTTAACCTGTCTGTTCTTTCTTTCTCGGAAGAAATAAGCTGATTCATGGAATAAATCTTTTTATCGTAATTCATATTCTGGATGCGCAGACCTATATTTATTATTACTCCTGCACAAAGGAAAAGTATTATAACCAGCAGAATGGGAAATACTCCTGAATTATAATAAAGAAAATAATCCTTTTTCGGACTCTGATCCTCATTCTTTATTAATCTCAGAACCGGTATATTTTGTATTTCTATCTGTTCCTGTTTTGCACTGTTAAACATTTTTTTATTGTCTTATAATTTTTCGATAGCTCTGAGCTTTGCACTGGCAGCTCTTCTATTGTTTAATAATTCATCCTTATTCGGTGTCACTACTTTTTTTGTTATTATTTCAGCCAGTTTTTTTGTGCCGCATATACAAACAGGTAACCCTGGAGGGCAGGTGCATTTTCCGGTAAACTGGATAAATCTATTTTTTACTATCCTGTCTTCAAGTGAATGATAAGAAATTATTACCATTCTCCCTTCCTTATTTAAGACTTCAAAACCTTCATCTATTGCTTTTTCAAGGTTTTCAAGCTCCTTATTTACTTCTATCCTTATCGCCTGAAATATCCTTTTTGAAGGATGGCCTCTTTTACTGAATTTTTCTTTTAACGGAATTGATTTTTCAATTATTTCATTTAAATCGCCTGTTGTTTTAACAGGTTTATTTTTTCTGAAAAGAACAATATTTCTTGCTATTCTTGAACTGTATTTTTCTTCCCCGTATTTAAAAAAAATTTCTTTCAGTTTTTCCTCATCATATTCATTTACAACGATAAAAGCAGAAAGCGGATTATCTTCATCCATTCTCATATCAAGCTTTTCGTTTCTGATATAGCTGAAACCTCTGCCTGACTTATCTATCTGGATTGAAGACAACCCTATATCCAGGAAAAAACCATCTAAATTTTTTATGCCAAAACTTTTTATAATCTTTTTTACGTCTGCAAAATTACCTTTTGCAAAATAAATATTCTGGCAATCTTTAAATAATCTGGCGGCGGTGCTGATAGCCTGGCTATCATGATCTACTGCAATTAATTTGCCTGTGGGGGCAATTGCTTTAAATATTTCTGCTGTATGGCCTGCACCGCCAAGTGTACCATCAAAAACTACGCTCCCGGGTTTTAAGTTAAGATAAATTAAAACCTCTTTTAAAAGAACCGGTATGTGTATTTGCTCTAACTTCATTTATTTTTAATCGGCTTATCGCTCCGAGTTAAAAACCAAATTAAAATCCTAAATCCTCAAATGCCTTCTCACTACCTGAAAATTTCTCTTCCGCAGATTTTGAATAATTCTCCCATGATTCCAGTGACCATATTTCAGCTCTTGCCGATACTCCTACCAGGACAATATCTTTTTTTAAACCGGCAAATTCCATAAGGCTCTTATCGATTTTAACTCTTCCCTGACCATCAATTGCTTCTTCATGAGCTGATTTAAAAAACCATCTTGAAAATTCCTGAACATTAATCTTGGTGACAGGAACATTTGTTATTTTTTTAACTAATTCTTCCCAATTCTCAATCGAGTATAAAAAAAGACATTTTTCATCAAAACCTTTTGACAAAATGGCAATACCCTTTGAAAGGTTTTCTCTGAACTTTGCAGGAATAAATAACCTTCCTTTATTATCTAAACTTCTCTGGTATTCCCCTAAAAACATTTTCTTATATTTAGCGGGATTTAAATGTTATTTAATGGGATTTTTATATACTTATCCTCCACTTTTCCCCACTTCACACCATAAAAATATAACAACTATACCATTTTGTCAAGATTATTTTTATTTTATTTAAGGAAAGTATTAATAATTAGATTAATGTAAATAATTATATAAAGAATATATAAAATTATTACAACTTTTTATTCTCCTGTTTTACAGACTTCCTTCATCTTCCTTTAAGTCAATTTCATTTACTTTAAGCTTACCGCTTTCATTTCTTGTAAGTTCTTCAATTTTCTTTTCTGCTTCATTAAGTTTCTTAAGACAATATTCGGAAAGCTTTACGCCAATTTCAAATTTTTCCATAGCATTGTCAAGAGAGATGCTTTCATCTTCCAGATCTCTTACAACCTCTTCAAGCTTAATCATTGCTTCCTCAAACGTTAATTTGTCAATATCCATATTTACCCTCGTTAAATAATTTTAAAATTAAACCAAT
>JAJFVM010000175.1 GCA_021371805.1 bacterium | reverse complement strand
TTAAATTCAAGTGGAAAAAATATTATTGACGGATCAGGCTTTGCTATACAAGATAATGAGCACCTATGTGGTTGCAATAAATTCTGGTAAGGCTTAAGAAAATACATGAGTTTACTCCCTCTCTTGTTTTAAATGTGGCGGATAAATTAGAATTATTGCATTTTTTTAGAGATTATAAATTCCGGTATGGGCTATTTTATTATACTTAAAAGGAGCCGGTGCAAGTTCTTTAAATTAACTATTATCTTATAATATTATGATTAATATTTATTTTACTTCTTCTATTTCATAATCAGGATTTCCAAGTCCCATTTTTACCGCTGCGTCAATCTGAGCATACGGGTCTTTGCCCCATATTTTTTCAAACAAATGCCCGTCTTCTTCTCTTAATGTTTTACCTTTTGGAAGAGATTTCGGATTAAAATTATCAGTTTTTATAAGATCAAGCGAAGCCTTTTCTATTGCTGCTATATCATCTGAAGCCAGAATTCCGATATCAGGTATAACTGAAGAAGTAGACATTCCCCAACAGTCACATACAAACGTAATATTTAAAAGAACATTGATATAAAATACATTACCTGGTTTAAAGGTCTTTAGTACCTGGTCTGCCGCAATAACCAAACCTTCCTGAAAATCCAGATAATTCTTGGATCCAAGCGAAAGCGCCTTATTTGGACAAATCTCAATACAATGCTGGCAATATGTGCAGTCATGAATAGAAACCTCATATTTGTTTTCATCATTAAAAGAATTGGCCTTATACCGGCATTCATCCACACATTTATGACAATGATCACAAAGTTCTTGAACCCATGCAATACCACTGCCTCCGGAATGCAGCCTGTGTATATCGCCTCTCGTCTTAGAAGTCACGCAGCCCATAGCTAAATTTTTTAAAGCACCTCCAAAGCTGCTCATCCCATGTCCTTTGAAATGGGAAAAATCAATCATAACTTCCGCATCATGTATGTGGCCCGCCACCTGTATTTCTTTTAAATCTTTATAATCAACTTTTTTTGAGTAATAATACTTGTCAAATACGCCTCCTACCGGATATATAGGAGCTCCCAGGATATCTTCCGAATAACCTCTGTCTCTTGAAGTCAGCCCTCCAAAATCCTTCTTATTTGTAAGGCCGACATCAGTTACAAATACTTCCCCGCCTGACTCTCTTATATTTTTTATAAGAATCTTTATAAAAAGCGGATGTATCGTTGTATAACCAAGATCTCTTCCCATATGCATTTTAAGTGCAACAATTTTTCCTTCCACAAGATTTTTCAGATGAACTGTTTTTAACAGCCTGTCAAACTTCGCAGGTAAAGTGACATCAGGATCAATTCTTTCAAACTCAACCGATGCAAATTTTACAAGTGATTTTTTTATATATGTGTCTTTACCAATTCCTGAATCAGTTTCCAATTATTTTCTCCGTTATAATTTTAATAAAAGCAATATGTTTTTAATTCATATTTTAATATCTTTAAGATCTAAATAATATACTATTTTATATTTCATGAATACTAATTTAAAAAAATAAATTTCCAAATACTTATTTTTCATTTAAGATTTTAAGCTTTTAAATATTTACAAAAAAATACAATCATAAAACAAAAATATCTTTCTGGAGCTTTCTTGTTCGTTTGCGGTATATTGGAAATTTAGTATAATATTTTTTAAGAACTATAAATTATTTATAATGAAGTATTGTGAGGTGACTTTATGGCAAGAGCATTAAAAGAAACATATTTAGCTAGTTTGGGTATTATGGGTTTAACCTATGATAAAGCTAAGCAGTTGTCTAATGAACTTATAAAAAAAGGAGAACTTGCTAAAGAAAAACAACAGAAATTTATTACTGATTTACTTGAAGAGGCCAGGAAAAATACTACTGAGGTATCAAAAATTATAAAGGAGAAGGTAGAATATTTAGCCAAGAAAGGAGAGCCACTTAAGGAAAAGCAGGATAAATTAATTAAGGATTTACAAGGTAAGGCTAAAAAAACTGGGGGCATTACTGAAGAAAGAATAAAAGAGGCGGTAAAAGAAGTTGTAGTTAAAAGTAAAGATGTAAAAGAAAAATCACAAAAACTGGTAAATGACTTAAAAGAAAAAACAACCAAGAGTGATCAGGCAAAAATAGAAGAGATATTAAAAAAATTAGATATACCCACAAAAGAGGAATTAGGGGAAATCAATGCAAGGCTTGAC
>JAJFVM010000169.1 GCA_021371805.1 bacterium | reverse complement strand
TAGTTAAATTATAAAAAATTGGAATAAGAGTTCCGGATAAAAGCACCGAATTAACCGGATTTGAATATAATTTTAAGAAAAAAGAGCCAGAAAGTCAGAGTAAATGCCGAGGAAACCGTTACAGTAATAAATTATTTCTTTAAAAGAGACCAATTAAGATCAGTACCGATAATTTCTTTACCACCCGGTGTCCATCTTATTTCTTTTTCAGAAATAAGCTTATATTCAAATTTATAATCACCGGCAGTAAATGAAATTATGTCTCTGTCAAGAATCCATATTCCATCTGTAACCCTCGGTTTAACATCGCTTGGGTAAGAATTATGCCGGTTATAATAGCTGCCGGAGTGACAATTCATATCAGCATTATTAAACCTGTAAAGAAATATCAGCTGTAAGAATTTACCTTTGGTTATTTCAATTTGAGCAACATTTAACCAATATCTCCTAAAATGACCGAAATAGGTATTCTATCCACTCACTTAACAAAATTGGAATTATATCGCAAAAAATCTGCTTAATTTCTTTTGACTTTTTATAGCACTTCCAAGTATTTTATTGATATAACTTAAAAATTATATTATATTATTATAAATATCTCGTTTAAATATTATACATTGCAAATATCTATATATAAATTCTTTATAAGGTAAGGAGCAAAAATGTTTTCAAGGCTTTCTATTAAGACATCTACTGTTTTGTTATTGGTATTAATTATGTTTTCGGGAATGCTGCTAACGGCAACCGGCTGTAAGGTTGAGACCACTTTTGGAGATGTGATTATTTGTGAGTCTGTAAATCAGAAAACTTTTGAGCCTATCAATCCTAAAAACGAATTTGAAATGACAGTAAAAGAAGTCAGCGCCACAATAAATTTAACAAATGTAAAAGGCTCAGATTCTTACATGTTCCTTTGGAAAAATGCTAAAACAGATGAGGTGATCTACCAGACTTCCGGAAAATATCAGGAAGGTGAGCAAGGATATCTAACTGGTTGGTTTTCAACTACAATTTCTGTAAAGGAAGGTTCGCAATACTTAGCTATACCAGGTGATTTCAAAGCAGAGTTTTATCATAATGGTGAACTTAAATCTTCAGCAGATTTTAAAATCAAAGAACCAGAGGCAAAAATACTTCAGGTAGTTCTTACAAACGAAATAAATGAACTTTTTGAACCGTTAACCCCAATGCAGATTTTTAACGGTACTGAAAAAATATATGCATGCATACAGGCAGATTTTCTTGTTGCAGGTAATAAATTTGCAGCTAAATGGTATAGTGGGGACGGGACCATGATACTTGAAACCCCGTTTGAAATAACCCAGTCTTTTTATGAGGCTTCATGGATTTCTTTTAACCTTGAAAGTGCAGAAGATGCTCCTTTACCGGCAGGAACATACAAGGTCGAGATCTTTTACAATGATATAAAATTCAATGAGTATATTTTCACCATTGAGGCTCCTCCCCAAGCCGAAATCGATACTTTATTTGACCAGCAAAATATGTTTACAGAAGCTAAAGATACTTATGGTTTTGTAATAGGTTATCCTGACGATTTTAATTATGAGATGGCTCCAGATGTAGACAGCCTTGTTGTAAATTTTTCTCCGCAAGATGAAGAAGTGGTATATTATTTAATGCTCACGGTTTTGCTTAAAAATTTTGAGAATTACCCAACTACTGATTCAGAATTAAAGTCTGCAATGGATAATGCTAATTTATCAATCGGTTCTTCGGATTGGACCAGAGGCGAAGCAAAGATAAGTGATAAAATATTAGCTGACGGGACAAATTATAAAGAATATATCTATTATAATGAAGATGCTGAGAAAAGTGGAATGGAATTAATATTAAGCGCCATCTATAAATTGGACAGGCTGTATATTTTTATGGGAGTTGCTCATGAATCATATTACGAAGAATTTAATTCTGCTTATTATGGGAGTCTGTCAAAACTGAGTTTTACCAAATAAATATTAATGCAATATCAGTAAATGTATTCACATAGGATATTTTGCTAATATTTGTTTTTTACATTTTGTGCAGATATCAGATTAATTATGGTCTTTAAAAAAGGGTTCTAAATTTCCTCTTTGGCTGCTCCTTATTACTGTTGGTATTTAAGTAATAAATCATCTAAACCATATTCCTTGTAAACCTCACTTCTAATCTGGTTACACTCTAAATTTAAATCACCAGCTTTTTTATTATAGATTATTCGCAGCTCTTCATTCTTTTTATATTCTTCATTAGTCCATGTTCCTTTTTTCCAATTCTCATAATCTAAAATAAAATTTTTATTCCCTTGTAATGAATTCGCAAATTGCTCTAATTTTTTCTGATAAAAAACATCCATTTTTTC
>JAJFVM010000157.1 GCA_021371805.1 bacterium | reverse complement strand
TTTTATCCTTTATTTATTAATAATTTTTAATTATGTATTTATAATTATTCATTGGATTATACTGCTTTTATATCAGAATTATTTTTATTTATTCCGGTAATCCTCAAGAATAATAACATGATTGCAGCCGGGTGGATAAATAATTTCTGATGCCATATCATTAAAGAAGCTTACAATACCTGTAATATAAATACTGAGCTGTTTTTTATTTCTAGTGTTTTCCATTTTTTTTATTTTTTAATCTTTTTCCGGTTAATTAAAAAATCAACAGATATTTTTTAAACATTATATGACAATAATAAAAGTGCCATCTAATTTCAAGAAAAATATTGTTTAGCTCCCGATAAATAATTACAGGGAGGAAAATATCTTCCCTGCTAAAATATAAAAATTTTATTTGTTATAAAAGATTATGCTTGCAAATTAAAATTCCCTCTAATAAGTATAAACCGGAAATGCCTCTGCAAGCTTCCTTGCCTTTTCCCTGATTGGAATAATCTTTGTTTTATCTTTCCAGTTCTTAAGTACAAATGAAATCCATTCTCCGATCTTTAACATTTCTTCTTTTCCCATCCCTCTTGATGTTGCTGCTGCGGTTCCGATCCTGATACCGCTTGTCAGATTAGGATTTAATTTGTCAAACGGAATAACATTTTTATTTAAAACAATATTAAGTGAAGCAAGTGTGGAAGAAGCATCCTGCCCCGTCATTTCCATCGGAGTTAAATCGATCAGGAATAAATGATTATCAGTTCCGCCGGAAACAATCTTAAATCCGTCACTTTTAAGATAATCGCAAAGTATTTTAGAATTCTCTACAATATTTTTGGCATATTTTTTAAATGAAGGCTCAAGCGCTTCTTTAAATGCAACAGCTTTCCCGGCAATCATATGCACCAGAGGTCCGCCCTGGGTTCCGGGAAAAATTCCGGTATCAAGAAGAGTTGCATATTTCTTATCGGCTATTATAAAACCGCCTCTTGGGCCTCTTAAAGTTTTATGAGTTGTACCAGTCGTAAAATCTGCAATACCTACGGAAGTAGGGTGCATGTCGCCGGCAATAAGACCGGCTATATGTGCGATATCTGCCATTAAATAAGCTCCGGTTTCATCAGCTATCTCCCGGAATTTTTTAAAGTCTATTATCCTCGGATAGGAACTTGCACCCGCAATAATAAGTTTTGGCCTGATTTCCTTTGCCATTTTTCTTATTGCTTCATAATCTATCAGCTGGGTTTCCCTGTCAACATTATAAAAGTGTACATCATAATATCTTCCTGAAATATTCATTACATTACCATGGCTTAAATGACCGCCGTCTTTTAAATTCATGCTTAAAATCTTGTCATGAGGTTTTAAAATTGCCAGGAAAACAGCTGTGTTTGCCTGAACTCCCGAATGAGGCTGAACATTGCTGTATTCGGCATTAAAAACTTCATTCAATCTGTTGCGAGCCAGAATTTCAATTTCATCAACATACTCACAGCCCTCATAATATCTGTGTTTGGGGTAACCTTCTGCATATTTATTGGTAAAAACCGAACCCATGGCATCCAGTACGGCAGGAGAAGCATAATTTTCACTTGCTATTAATGTAATATTATTATTTTGCCTGTCAATTTCCTTCCTTATAATTTCTTCCACCTCTTTGTCAGGCTTATTATTTAAAACAGGACTGAGTAGGTTATATATCTGCACTTAAAAACATCCTTTCTTAAAAAAAAATAAAAAGTGAGTAAAATAAAAAAAATAAATGAATTTATTATTATATTTTTATTTGTAATTTTTGCAATATATCACTAAGGCTTACGGCGCCTTCTCTTACCAGTTTGATATCACTGCCGGTTGTGTCTACGATTGTAGATTCGGTTCCTAAAAGTTTTTTCCCCATATCTACTATCAAGTCAGCTTTTTCCAGGATTTCTGCAGGAATGTCATCCAGATCTACAGGATTGGCTTTTATACCTGATATAGTAGCGCTTGTAGATACTACGGGATATGAATTATCAATAACATCCCTTATGAATTTAAATTCTGCTCTTCTTATTGCAATTGTGTCTCTCCCGCCTGTAACATAATCCGGAAGCTGTAAGTTTTTTTTAAATATTACCGTTAAAGGATCCGGATCATCTTTATCCCAATAGAAGCTTATTAATTTCATTGCACTTTCATTTAGGCTTAAGACAAGACTGCTTAAATCCTCAAGCCTGGAAATTAAAATAATAAATGGAACACCCTCTTTTCTGTTTTTGATATCATATATTCTTTTCAAAGGGGCTTCCTCATCAAACCTGCAGCTTAAACCATAAATGGTCTTTGCAGGCAGTATGATTACACCCCCTTTTCTGATAATCCGGGATATTTCATCAATTTTATCACCAAATTTGATTATTTTTTGTCTTATCTGCATATCATTCTTATACATATTATTGGCTGCATATATAAAAAATTATAAATAACTCCTTAAAAAGGATGCCTAAAAAAATATAACAAAAATAAAATCATCAGAATCATATTCGTCTATCAAAAAGAAATTATCTTTACGCCAATGATCTACCATAACAAAATATTGAAAATGAAACTCTTAAAACCAATTTTAAAAGTTAAAAATGAACAGCAATATTAACTTCAGCAGTTAAAATTCTTTCCAGATTATTATAATCTTTATTAACAGTTACTATAGAATTTACAAATTCATTTTCAATTATTCCTTTAAGGTTCCGGCAAGTATTCGGATCAGTTTCAAATACAAGAAAGGCTTTATCCTTGTTTAAATAAGGTTTAACTTTTTTAATTATCTTGCTGTAAGATTCCGTACCGGCTTCACCTGCGATAAGGGCTTCTTTTGGTTCATAATCCTTTATTTCTCTTTCAAGATTATTAAAATCGTCTTTTCTTATGTATGGCGGATTTGAAATGACAATATCAATGTTGCCCTTAAAATTATCTGCAAATTCCTTATCTTCATAAGGGACAACATCACAATTCATAATCTGCAGGCAGGAAAGTTTATCTTTATCTAAAATTGCCCTGGCATTTCTATATGCAACTTCTGCCGCATTCTTGCTTATTTCTGTTGCGATAATATTTATAGGCGATGAGCAGCCATCTATGAATTGAGCCTCATATAAAAGACTTATGGCGATAGCTCCGCTGCCAGTTCCGACTTCCAGAATATTTAAAGATTTGCTGCTTTTATATTTAACTTCTTCCTTCTTTACGGCAGATATATCGTCTTTTAAACTCTTGATTTTAGGGTCTGTATTCCGGACCTCTGATATTATCTGTTTTGCCTTTTCAACAAGAAGTTCTGTTTCGGGACGCGGAATTAAAACATTTTTATCAACATATAGTTTTATTTTCCTGAAATATGCCTCACCGGTTATATATTGTATCGGCTCATTTTCAAGCCTGCGCAAAATAAATTCTTTGTATCTGCTTAGTTGCAAGTCATTTAATTCATAATCATATTTCAGATAAAGCTCCATCCTTGATAGATTCAAGACGGCAGATAAAAGAAGTTCGGCAGAAAGTCTCGGGTGCAGGATTTCTTTGGTTTTAAAATAATCTATTGCCCAGACCAGAAGTTTATTAACGTCCCATGTTTGCTTTTGCAACTATTTTAAACTCCGCTTTAGAAAATTTACTATTAAAGACTTAAAAAGATTAAAATATGAATGAAGTTACATGGTTCCTATTTGTTCTAATTTTTTCTCTTCATCTTCGCGTCTTAAAGCATCTACCATTTCTTCCATGTCACCTTCAAGAATTTCATTGAGTCTGTGGGTTGTAAAATTAATTCTATGATCCGTAAGCCTGCTTTGGGGGAAATTATATGTTCTTACTCTTTCGCTTCTGTCACCGGTTCCGATTTGAGATCTTCTTACTTTGGTTTCTTCATCCAATTGTTTTTGCTGCTCAATTTCAAGAAGTCTTGCACGTAAAATTTTAAGTGCTCTTTCCTTGTTCTGCAGCTGTGACTTTTCATCCTGGCATGAAACTATCATTCCCGTAGGAAGATGAGTAATCCGGACAGCTGAATCCGTGGTATTTACGGATTGGCCTCCGGGGCCGCTTGACCTGAACACATCTATTCTTAACTGGCTCGGATCTATATGAACATCAACATCTTCTGCTTCAGGAAGAACTGCAACAGTTACGGTTGAGGTATGAATTCTGCCGCTTGATTCCGTAATGGGAACTCTCTGAACACGGTGAACGCCGGACTCATACTTCATCATTCCATAAGCACCCTTGCCATTTACTTCAAAGATAATTTCTTTAAAACCGCCTATACCCTGAGGGCTTGAACTTAATACTTTATGCTGCCATTTTTTACTTTCCGCATATCTTGTATACATTCTATAAAGCTCGCCGGCAAACAAAGCGGCTTCATCACCGCCGGCTCCTGCTCTGATTTCAACCAGGATGTTTTTATTATCATTGGGATCTTTAGGAGTCAGAAATCTTTTTATCTGATTTTCCAGGATTTCCTTGTTCTCAATACTTTTGTTCATTTCATCCCTGAGGAATTCATGCATTTCTTCATCTTTTTCATTTTTAATCATTTCTTTTGCATCTTCAATGGCAGTAAGCTGAACTCTGTATCTTTTTGCAAGACTTATTATCTCATCAAGGTCGGCAATCTTTTTACCGCACTCCCTTATTGTTTCTGCATCATTACACTTGCCGGCATCAGCCATCTTTTTCATCAGGCTTTCATAGTTATCCTCATATGTTTTTATTTTTTCAAGTATTTCAAATTCCGGCATTATTTACTGCATCCTTCTTTTAAATCCCCGGCTTGTTTATTATTCTCAGCTTCAAGAACCTTTTTAAATGATTCCACGGCAACTTCAATTTGAGAATCATCCGGCTGTCTTGTTGTTATTTTTTGAAGAAGAAGCCCGGGATAAAATAATATATGAACAAACTTATTGTTTGTATATTTTCCTGCTATTTTAAGAAGTTCGTATGAAATCCCTGCAACCACCGGTATAAGAACGATTCTTGAGATTACACTCCAGTAAATCGACGGTTTTCCCAATACGGCAAACACTAAAATTGCAACAATCATAACTATAAGCAAAAAATTGGTACCGCATCTCATATGAAGAGTGGAATACTTTCTTATTTTTTCAGGAACCAGCTCTTCGTTATTTTCAAATGCAGAAATAGTCTTATGTTCAGCTCCATGATATTGAAACAATCTCCTTATATCCTTAAGCGAAGAAACAATTAAAATATATGCAAGGAAAAATACAATTCTTATAAGACCTTCAAGCAGGTTATACACAAATGAATTCGGAAAATATTTTTGAAAGCTTCTTCCTATCAGCGTAGGTGCGACAAAAAACACCCCCACAGTAAATATAACTGCAATGATAATTGAAATGCTCATCTCTTTTTTTGAGAACTTTATATCTTCATCTGTTGCTTCATTTACGGAAAAACTTAATGCATTGAATCCGATTAAGAGGCTTTCAACCATGGAAACCGTTCCTCTGATAAAAGGCCAACCCAGGAATCTATATTTGTTTGAGATTGGCTGAGCGGCATAAACATTCGTAGAGATCGTTTTGTCAGGCCTTCTGACTGAAAGAGCCCAGAAATTTTTGCTCCTCATCATTATGCCTTCAATGACAGCCTGGCCTCCGATATTGCAGTAGCTTCTTTTACTGGAGTTATTATTCTTATTATTATTTACATTAATTTTAAGCATTAAAATTATTTGGAATTGGAGCTGGCTTTTACTTTTTTCATCATCTTTTTAAATCTGTCAACTCTACCGCCGCTGTCAATTAATTTTTGTTTTCCGGTATAAAACGGATGGCAAGCTGAGCAAATATCAACTTTTAATTCCTTCTTTGTTGATTTTGTAGTCCATGTATTTCCGCATGAGCAGGAAACAACACATTCAAAATATTTTGGATGTCCTTCTTTTTTCATTTAATCTAGCCTCTCTTATTAAATATTTCTGTCTATGTGACAAAACAACTTAATGATTATAAAATAATTTCCACACAAAATTAATTAAACCAATGAATAGGTGATTTTATCATAATTAGCAAAAAGGGTAAATATATCTTAATTTATTTATATTTAAGTGCTATATATTCCTGGAGCTAAAGGGAGATTCTTCACCTTTAAAGCTGGCTTTAATTACGCTTAGGAAATCCTTGTTGGTTTTTGTCTTTTTTATGTAGTCGATAAGTTGCTCAATTGCAACCTCGGGCTCTTTGTCATGCAGGATTCGTCTCAGTCTCCAGACAGAGTTGGCTTCCTCCTCACTCATCAGCAATTCTTCTTTTCTGGTGCCGGAACGAGTGATGTCTATAGCAGGAAATATTCTCTTATCTGCAAGTTTCCTGTCCAGATTTAATTCCATGTTACCTGTTCCCTTAAATTCTTCAAAAATAACTTCATCCATTCTGCTTCCTGTATCGATCAGAGCTGTTGCAAGTATTGTAAGGCTTCCCCCGTGTTCGATATTGCGTGCAGCTCCGAAAAATCTTTTTGGAGGAAATAATGCGGTTGAGTCGACACCTCCGGATAACACACGCCCGCTGGCAGGTGTCGAAAGGTTATATGCTCTTGCCAGCCTTGTTACACTGTCTAAAAGTATCAGGACATCTTTTCCCTGTTCAACAAGTCTTTTTGCCCTTTCAAGAACCAGTTCGGAAACCTGGATATGATTGTCGGAAGGCTGGTCAAAAGTTGAACTTATGACTTCGCCCTTTACCGATCTTTCCATATCGGTTACTTCTTCCGGACGCTCGTCCACAAGGAGAACCATGATATAAACTTCCGGATTGTTTGTTGCTATGCTGTTTGCAAGATCCTTTAAAATTGTGGTTTTTCCAGCTTTAGGAGGTGAAACTATCAGCCCTCTCTGGCCTTTTCCTATAGGCGCAACCAGATCTATTACTCTTGCTGTTATTCCGATGTTAGGGGTTTCAAGTCTTAACCTTTGCATCGGATAAATCGGGGTAAGGGCTTCAAAAGGAATTCTTCTCCTCATTGATTCGGGGTCCTGACCATCAACCTTCTCTATCCTTAACAATGCATTATATTTTTCATTATCCTTGGGAGGTCTTACAACGCCATATACCTCATCGCCCTGTCTTAAATGAAATTTTCTGATCTGTGATTGGGAAACATAAATATCATTGGCTCCGGGCAGATATCCATTTGTTCTCAAAAAACCATAGCCATCTCCAAGTATATCAAGAATACCCTTCATTCTTTCTTCATATACTTCCTTTTCCGCATACGGCTTCTTCTCTTTTTCTATAACTTCCTTAACCGGTGCTTCTCCTGCTTCTTCCAATAACTCTTCTTCAATTTCAACTTCAGCTTCTTCACTTATGTTCAGAATTTCTTTTTCAACTATTTTAATTTCATCTGCAGCAGGTTTCTTACGTTTTTTAGCAGCAACAGTTACAACCTCCTTTTTTAAAGTTTCAGAGGGTTCTACAACTATGTTTAATGTAGGTTGAGGATCCGTGACAGACAATATCTTTTCAATTAAGCCTGCTTTTTTAAGTCTTGTAATTCCCGAAATATTTAAATTTTTTGCAATTACCTGAAGATCCGATAAGGTTTTACTTTCAAGCATTCCTTTTTTTTCAGTAATACTCTTGCTATCCACCAAAAAATGCTCCTTTCAATTAGAATAAGAAAAATAAAATTATTATTAAAAAATCTTCTTAAAATTTATTTTTAAATTATTTTTATGTTGGATTTTATTTAATTTTGCTTTAATTAAGATTAGAAAATTAGAATTAAAATTGGGAATGCTTCAAAATGAAGAAATCCGCTTATAACTTAATCAAATACTAAATACAACTATATCTAAGATATTAAGTATTAATTTTAAAAAAATCAAGTTAATTATTATTTATGTGTTATTTATCCTTAAATATAAGGCTTTTGATAGTCTCCATCATGCTGCTTAACCGTATCTTTTATCAGGTCTATCCCTGCGGTATAATCAGGCCAGTCCTGACTTTCCCAATAACCTTTAAAATCATAACCCACAATTTCTATCTCATTCATCCATTTTGCCTCTTCATTTGATATTTATCAGAAATGACCATACTGACTGGTCCTGCAACAGTCTCTTTATGGAAAAGATTTGCTAATGACTATAATTATCAAGCATAAAATAGTAAAATCGTAATAACTTGTTTTTAAAATTATTCAAACAAACTTAAAAATGGATGGCGATAAGAACAATAAAAGTAAAATAGATTCAAATATTTCAGGCTTAAAAGGCGACGAAAATATTTTTCCTGAAAATTTTATTCTGGGAACCGCAACGAGTGCGTTTCAGATTGAAGGAGCAGGCAGAACAGAGTGGCAGGGTTTTGTCGGCCAGGACGGAACACCTCTGAATAATGCAATAAATCACTATAAAAGATATAAGGAAGATTTAAACTACATACTTTACCTGGGAAATTCATATAGATTCAGCATGGACTGGTCCAGACTGCAGGATAAACCTTATGCCTTACTGAACAAAGAAGCGCTGGAGCATTATGGTTATATTTTTAAAACCTTAAAGGAAAACAATAAAAAAGTTTGTCTGGTTTTAAACCATTTCTCAAATCCGCAGTGGCTTTTTAATATGGGAGGATGGACAAATCCCAGGTCTGTTGATATTTTTTTTGATTATACAAAAAAGATTATGGAAGTTTTTCATGAATATATCGATCTGGTAAATACAATTAATGAGCCAAATGGTTATGCAATGCTCACTTACTTTATGAGGGAATTTCCGCCAAAAAAGTTCAGTATTATAGGATGGAATAATACTTTAAATAACATGGCTAAAGCCCATGAGAAAATTTATGATTATATTAAGGATAAATATCCGGAAATACTTATCGGCATTTCTCATGCTTATATGTATCTGCAGCCGTTATCTAAAAAATCTCTGTACCAGAAAGCCGTTATCAGATTTTCAGATATAATTCAGAACGAGAATGTCCATAAAAGATTCACAAAAAAAGGAAAGTTTGATTACATCGGTTTCAGTTATTACGGCAGGCTGTTAATAGGCAAAGCCGCAATCTTAGCTTACAACAAAGAAGGCAGGAAATTCCTGGACGATCATGGTTTAAAACACGATGACTTATGGGAAATTTACCCTGAAGGAATTTATAAAAATATTAAATTCTTTTATGAAAAATATAAAAAACCTGTCCTTGTAACTGAAAACGGTCAATGTACGAATGATGATTTGTTAAGAAAACAAAGCATACATGACCATCTGGAATATATATTGAAGGCAATAAAAGAAAACATCCCTGTTCTTGGTTATTACCATTGGTCGACTTTTGATAACTTTGAACTTGCACATGGTCCTTCAAGGAGGTTTGGACTTGTAGCCGTTGACTTTAATGACCCAAAACTTGAGAGAAAAATCAAAGATTCAGGCGAATATTATCATAATATTGCTGTTGCAAATAAATTAATTGATCTTTAATTCGATAAACACTGATTGACATTTTCACTGATACCGATATTTACAATATTTCTATTTCCGGTTCAATCTTAACCTCTGCTTTAATAGACTCTGCCACAAGACTGTACTTTCTTGCAGATTTTAACGCACTTTTTATTCTATCTTCCGTTGTGTCTTTTGCTGTTATTTTTATTTTAAGCAAAATCTCACTGAAGATGGAAGTCTTGTCCATATTCTCAAGGACTTTCCCGGTGGCTTCAATTTTTAATGAAACCAGATTGATCTTAAAACGCTCGCACGCCCATATAAACATCATAAAGTAACATGTATTTACTGCCGCCATAAATGAATCCTCGGGAGTTAAGACATCGGCAATGCCATGCATGGAAGGCGGTGCTGAAAAATCCAGTTCAATACCGTTTTCCATTTTTATATGCCCTTTATGTTCACCAAGCCATTCGGTATTGTTTTTATATTTATATACTGCCATAAGAAAATATATCCCTTAACTTATTTATTGGTGTTTGATTCTGTTTTATATAATTTTTTCATTGCATAAATAAAAAACTTTATTTTTTTAAATTTTAATGATTTATTTAACATAATCCGATTTAGAGATTATTTATCGTTTTGTTTTAATATCTCATCAACTTTTAATGAAATTACATCAGCAACTTCTGAGACTATTCTCTTCTCACTTTCATTTAACTCATTATTACTTACATTGCTTTTATTTTTTATTTCATCGCTGTTTTTAATAAAATCCCTGACATTGATTGAACACGCAACCTCCCCCGAGTATTTTTCTGTTGCCCTTTTTGCACATAATTTTTCACAACCGTCAACAGTAATTACAGGATGGTTCTTTGCAAACATCCTGTCACCTTCCCCGCCGGCAATAAAAAGCGGCAGGCATATAGTGGTGGTATCAAAAGGCCTCTTGTGATGCAAAGTTTCAAGTGTCGCAAGCCTTGATATTGTTCCCTCCGGTAAATCTTCACCACTGCAGGAAACTACTCCGACTTTACTTAACTTTTTTTCATTTTCTTCCATATATAAAAAACTTCACATTCTATTTCTTTTCATTTTGTAAAATCTCATCCATATCACTGATAATTTTTTTTGAGACCGTTTTTACCAGTGCTCTTCCGCCTTCCCCGATATCAACCATTCCCTCAGGTTTCATTTCCCGGTTTTCTGCAGCAAATTTGAGTATCATATAACTTTTATCAGGAGTTTTACCGCAAGCCTCAGTGTTTTTTTGTGCACAATGTTTTGCGCATCCGTCTAAAGTAATACAATAATTATCATTTATCTTTTTTATTGCCATTTTGTCTCCTGAAGTCAACAGCGCAAGACAAACAGTTTCAGCAGTGCCGGATTTCTGTTTGATTATTTCATATGCAGTTTCTCTTGCCACTGTCCCTATCGGTTTTCCGATACCGCTGCATGGAATAATAATAAACTTTTTGTCTCTCATTGTTCTTTTCCCAGATCTTTGCCCTCTTCATCTATCCTGGCCTTCATGTAGTCAAAGTACTTGCCGCTATCCATTAAATTTAACTTATCGGCCTCAAAATTTTTAAGCTCTGCCTTCAGCAGCCAACCCTCTCCATAAGGATCTGAATTAATCAATTCGGGTGTATCGTTTACCTGTTTGTTGTGTTCTATTATTTTCCCGCCGGCTGGAGATATCAATTCGACAGAAATCTTCATTGTCTCTATATCTCCCAGAGGCTCATCCTGTACAATATTTACCCCAATATCATAAAGCGAAATACCGGCAATGTCCCCATTTAGTGTCTGAAAAAAATCCGAAACTCCTATAGTCGCCACATTGTCTTCAACTTCTACCCAGCAACCGTCTTTATGGTAATAAATACCGCTTCTTACTTTAAAAATAAATTTATCATAAATATATTCTTTATAATCCATTTCCAACTCCTAAAATAAAAATACTCATGTGCCATGGCTCTAAAATAAATTTAATGAAATTGCTGCCTTAAATTTTTTATTTTTTATAACAAATAAGCATCCTGTCTGCATTGATAACCTTCAATAAATCCTTCTTTATATCGGGATCTTTTTCTATAAATTTCATAATCAGATCAATCAGCTCTCTGCTTTCAGAGTCCATATCATCATTTAAATAATAATTCACCCATAAGCCGTCTTTTCTAAAATTAATAATCCCTGCTTCCTCTAATTTTTTTAAGTGGGAAGATATGGTCGGCTGGGAAAGATTAATGATCTCTGTAATCTCACAAACACAAACTCCGCTTTTAGCTTTAAGCAGGTTGACTATCCTTATCCGGCTTTCATCAGATAAGGCTTTTAAAATTTTTATTACCTTTTTTAATTTATCATCTTTCATTTTAAATCTTTTACATGGTTTGAATTATATTAATAAAATAATTTACTATGTAAAATTTTACTATATATGCTAATTACATTCAGCTTCATTTTCCTTGAATAAATGTTTTTTAAAATATAATGCAACATTTACCAATCCTATAAGAACCGGCACTTCTACAAGGGGTCCTATCACTGCAGCAAATGCGACTCCGGAATTTATTCCAAACACAGCAACCGATACGGCAATTGCAAGCTCGAAGTTATTACTTGCAGCAGTAAAACCCAGTGCCGCCACTTGGGCATATTTTGCTTTTATGGCTTTGCCCATAAAAAATGAAACAAAAAACATGATAAGAAAGTATATAAGAAGCGGAATCGCAATCCTAACTACATCAAGAGGAATTTTTACAATATATTCACCTTTTAGCGAAAACATAACTATTATTGTAAAAAGTAACGCAATTAAAGTAATGGGACTTATTTTTGGAATAAACTTTTTTTCGTACCATATTTTACCTTTCAACTTTACCAGTACAAAACGGGTTATCATTCCGGCAAAAAATGGTATGCCCAGATAAATTAAAACACTTTTTGCAACTTCCCATATGGAAATATTTACAACGGCTCCTTTCAAGCCAAAATACTTTGGCAGTACTGTTATAAAGATATAAGCATAAGCTGAATAAGCTATAACCTGGAAAATAGAGTTAAACGCTACAAGACCTGCAGCATATTCGGTATCTCCTTTAGCGCATTCATTCCAGACAATAACCATGGCTATGCATCGGGCAAGCCCGATCATGATAAGGCCAACCATATACTCAGGATAGCCTCTTAAAAAAATAATAGCCAGAAAGAACATCAGTATCGGTCCCACTATCCAGTTTTGTACCAGTGACAGTATCAAGACTTTATAATTTCTAAATACTTTTCCCATCTCGTCATATCTTACTTTTGCCAATGGCGGGAACATCATTAGAATAAGGCCTATTGCTATAGGAATATTAGTCGTGCCTACAGACAACTTAGTCGATATATTAGAAATATTAGGATAAAAATAACCTACTGCCACACCGGCCGCCATTGCAATAAATATCCATAAAGTAAGAAAACGATCCAGAACAGATAATTTTTTTACAACTGATTCCTCCTTGGCCATTTTTAACCTTTCGTCTTAAAATAATATCTATTATTAAAATACATATGCTATGCTGCCATATCTGGATTTACATGTTTTTCTAAATTATATTTATATATTTATATATGTCAATATATATGTTTATAATTTATAATAATTATTAAAAAAATAAAAAAATTAATTTAATGAAACTAAAAGAAATCAGTAGATTTGGTCATTTTGAATTATGCAAAAACGCTTTTAAAATATCGGATAATTTATTATGGCAAATTAATTTATTCTATATGCGAACAAGAAAGAATAAATTTTCAGGTTGATACGATAAATAAATATATGGATTATAAATTCCTAGATAAAAAAATTTCTTGATATCTAAATCTATGGACAAGATACTTATACAGAAAAAACTCAATTACCTTAAGAAAAATATAAAATTGCTTGAAGAACTAAGTAATATACCACTAGATCAACTTTCAGATTCTTTAAGAGAACAATGGACCATATTTTACTGGCTGCAAAT
>JAJFVM010000151.1 GCA_021371805.1 bacterium | reverse complement strand
TGAATCCGGCAGGTATTATATTTCCTTTTATTTCTACTCCAGAAGACGCTATAAAGGCTGTTAAATCCTGCAGATATCCTCCCGAAGGTAATAGAGGATATGGTCCAACCAGACCATCAAATTATTACATGATGGATAAGGAAAAATATTTTGAAAAATCAAAAAGTAATCCCTGGGTTATTTTGCAGATCGAGCATATAGATGCAGTCAAAAATCTGGATAAAATTTTAGAAGTTCCCGGAATAGGCAGTATTGTACTTGGTCCCAATGATCTTGCAAACTCGATAGGTTTATTGGGAGACAGCAGAAGCAAGGAAGTCTATAATATTATTGAGACGGTATTAAAAAAAGCACGCGATAAAAAAATTGTTGCCGGAGTTTCTATAGGCTATGACTTAAATGAATTGGAGAGTTATAAAAAATTGGCAGATTTGGGAGCAAGCTGGTTTGATATTTCTTTTGATATGGTTGCCATTAAGAACTATTCTTTAAATATAATGGATAAGGTAAAGCAATTATTTAAATAAATATTTATATATTTATTATTGAAAAATCATGTTTTTATTCTTACATGTTTTTCAAGTTTATTTTTTCGAAATTGCAGAATATTACAAGTACATTTGAGTAATAATTTCAAGGAAAAGATTAAAACAGGAGAGCTTACTAAAAAGTCTGCTGATACTTATCTCCATGAAAATTGCTGTTTTAATAGGTATGACAAAAGAGAAGAAAAAACAGCAATAGGACTATACGACTCAACAATTGCAGGGGAAAAAGACAATTATTAAATTTAAGGGGAGAGGGGTGACATTTTCGCTGAATAAAACTATGTCTTTATTAATGACATAATCGCCGAATATTGACAGAATAAAATATCTTAGAATATCCTAAAATTATTGTGATATAATAAATTGTCTGTTTAAGATTAAAAAAATAATATGTTTTTGACATAAATATTTTTTTGACAAGATTTATTATTCCAAATCCTTATGGAAAATTAAGGATTTTAGTAATATTATATGCTGGTTAAAATAATTAAATTATTGTTTTTTAAAAGTCAGCTGATTATTTAAAGTGAAAGGAAGTAAGATGGGAGATTTTACGGAAATAATAGATATTCATGCAAGAGAAATACTTGACTCAAGAGGCAATCCGACGATAGAAGTGGAAACATATCTTGATGGCGGTGCAATAGGAAGGGCAGCTGTTCCTTCAGGTGCATCAACAGGCCAATTTGAAGCAGTTGAACTTAGGGACGGCGACAAAAAAAGGTATATGGGCAAGGGTGTATTAACTGCAGTTGATAATGTCAATAATTTCATTGCTCCTGAACTTGAAGGTTTTGATGCTATTGACCAGAGAACAATCGACAAGCTGATGATTGATCTCGATGGAACTGAGAATAAAGCTAAATTCGGTGCAAATGCAATACTTGGTGTTTCTCTTTCGGTTGCAAAAGCAGCTGCAAGTGCACTTGAAATTCCGCTTTATAAATATATCGGCGGAGTGAACGCACATGTTTTACCCGTTCCGATGATGAACATATTAAATGGCGGCAAGCATGCTGACAGCACAGTTGATCTGCAGGAATTTATGGTTATGCCGGTTGGAGCCGGAAACTTCACGGAAGCATTAAGGATATGCGCAGAGGTATTCCACACATTGAAATCTGTTTTAAAAAAAGACGGCATGAATACCGCAGTCGGTGATGAAGGCGGTTTTGCTCCGAATCTTAAAACCAATGAAGATGCAATAAAATACATCATAAAAGCTGTTGAAGAAGCTGGTTACAAACCCGGAAAAGATGTCTACATAGCCCTTGATCCTGCTGCAACCGAACTATTTAAAAGCGGAAAATATAATTTAAAGGGTGAAGGCAAAATCCTGACTCCGGCAGAGATGGTTGATTATTATGCAGTGCTTGTAGATAAATATCCGATTATTTCAATTGAAGACGGCATGGCAGAAGAAGATTGGGACGGATGGAAGAAAATGACTGACAAGCTAGGTAAAAAAATCCAGCTTGTTGGCGATGATCTTTTTGTTACAAATACCAAAAGGCTTGAAAAGGGAATAAAGATGGGTGTTACCAACTCAATCTTAATAAAACTGAACCAGATCGGGACTTTAACTGAAACACTGGAAGCCATTGAAATGGCAAAGAAAGCAGGATACAGTGCAGTTGTTTCACATCGTTCAGGTGAAACCGAAGATACTACAATATGCGATATAGTGGTTGGAACAAATGCCGGCCAGATTAAAACAGGTGCTCCTTCAAGAACAGACAGGGTCTGCAAATATAATCAGCTGATGAGAATTGAAGAAGAGCTTGAAGATGAAGCAGCATATCCGGGTCTGGGAGCTTTTTATAACATAAAAAAATAAAGTGCTGCGTTGCCTTATTTAAAAAAGTGCCTGAAAGCATATTGACTTGAAATTTAAATTCTATATAGTTAGATAGGTTAATTATGGGAAAATAAATTCCAGTTTTAATTGTTCTTTTTGTATATAAAAATAATTATTTAATTAACTTTAACTTAAATAATTCATAATTTAAAAGGTTCTTAATGAGATTAATAGGAAAGTTCGTTTAATTCGAACGCGGGCCCGCCGCTGTTACCGGGGACGAAATCCATTTTATGCCACTGCCAGTTTAATGGTGGGAAGGTTTGGAAATTAGTATGATCCGGAAGCCAGAAGACCTGCCTTTTAATATAAAATATGCACTTCTTCGCGGAAAGAGAAGGATTATAAAAATATGGGCTTATAATCCTTAATACTTCGGTAAATTTGAAGTATTAAGGATTTTTTATTTTACACGGATTTTAAAAAAATGGTTATAAGTAAAAAAAATGATGAGTATGAAAGGAAACAAGATGGGGAATATTGAAAAGCTGAAATCAATAGTGGATAAGATTAAATATCCTGAAAAGAAGTATTATGAACTTGCACAGGAAAAACTGGATAATCTAACCAAACCGCTTGGAAGTTTAGGAAGACTTGAAGAACTTGCCAGACAGATTGCCGGAATTACAGGAAATCTGAAACCTGTCCTGGACAAAAAATACATATTTACAATGGCGGCTGACCATGGAGTTGTTGATGAGGGTATAAGTGCATATCCAAGAGAGGTTACTTCCCAGATGGTATATAATTTTTTAAACGGAGGTGCGGGCATAAATGTATTGTCAAAACATATAGGAGCAGAAGTGGTTGTGATAGATATGGGTGTTGCTGTTGATCTGGAAAAAAATCCGTCTCTGATATCAAAAAAAATCGGCTATGGGACAAAAAATATGGCCAAAGAACCTGCCATGACCAGGGAGGAAGCCGCATCTTCAATAATTGCCGGAATCGATATTGTAGAGCAATATGTAAAAAAAGGGGCAAATATTATAGGAACAGGTGATATGGGGATAGGCAACACCACTTCAAGTTCGGCTATCATTTCAGTTGCTGCAGGAGTGGATGCTTCAACTGTTACAGGTTATGGAACAGGACTTGATGATAAGGGACTTGCAAATAAGATTAAAGTAATTAAAAAAGCTGTCAATCTCAATAAACCCGACCCGGATGATGGTCTTGATATATTGTCAAAAATAGGCGGCTTTGAAATAGGAGGTATTGCCGGTTTAATTATCGGCGCAGCCTATATGAAGATCCCGGTTGTAATTGACGGATTTATTTCAGGTGCAGGAGCCATAATAGCTGAAAAAATCTGCCCTGCCTCAAAAGAATACATGATTGCTTCGCACCAGTCAGTAGAAAAAGGACACAGGATAATGATGGAGAAACTGGGTTTAAAACCATTATTTAACTTTGATATGAGGCTTGGAGAAGGAACAGGAGCAGCCTTAGGTATAAGTCTCGCAGAAGCTTCGGTTAAAATTTTAAATGAGATGGCTACTTTCAGTGAAGCAGGTGTTTCGAAAAAAAAGTAGTTAATATAGCCGGTTAATATAGTAAAATATAAAAAACAATATAATTAATGATAATAATAATTTAAGAAAATATTAATTAATTAAAATAAGAAGATGGGATATATATATTTTTTGCTTGGTGGCGCAAGAAGCGGGAAAAGTTCATATGCGGAGGAGCTTGCAAATCAGCTATCGGAAAAGATTGCGTATATTGCTACCGCTGAAGTTATTGATGTGGAAATGCAAAAAAGGGTTGAGGCTCATAAGTCAAGAAGGCCTGATACATGGAAAACTTTTGAATTTAAAAACGGTACTCCTGAATTAACAGACTATGAAAAAATTTTAGAAAATATTATTCAAAAAAAATATGATGTTGTTCTGATAGACTGCATAACAATTCTTCTTTTCAGATTAATTCACAGATACGGGCTTGATGAACTTGAAATAATTGAAAACACTCTTGAAAAGAAAATTGAAGATGAAGTGGCGGTATTTTTTAAAAAATTTCTTGAACTTACAAAAGGCAGCAGCCTTAAGTTTATAATTGTTTCCAATGAGGTCGGTATGGGAGTTATTCCGCCTTATCCGCTTGGAAGGATTTTCAGGGATTTAATGGGGACGGTAAACAAGCAAGTTGCCGCAGCCGCAGATGAAGCATATTTCTTTATAGCCGGATTAAAACAAAAATTAAAATAACAGAAGTTGGAATGGCAGATTTTTAAAGGTTAATTTTTAATATGAAGACTTTTTTAAACGCAATAGGATTTTTAACTATTATAAAAATCCCCCAGAGATTTTATTTAAAAAAACAGGACTTCTGGAAAACAACTTATTACTTTCCCTTAACAGGAATTGCAATTGGTTTTATGTGTGCGGTATTTTACTTTGCAATAAGTTTCATCCTGCCTTCAATTGTCTGTACAATTTTAACAATAGGTTTTGAAGTTTTAATTACCGGTGCCATGCATTTAGATGGGCTAAGCGATACCGTTGACGGTATTTTTAGCGGTGAATCCGACAAAACCAGGATACTTGAGATAATGAAAAAAAGCGACATAGGAGCTTTTGGAGTGCTGGCTTTAATTTTTTTATTTGCACTGAAATTTTCGTTTTTCTATATATTGATAAAACTTGGAAGCTCAGACATATACGGAACTTTGATGATTATATGCTTCATGCCGGCATTTGGAAGATGGACAATCAATTATAATTTTAATAAGTATGGAAGATTGAACAGGGAAGGGAGTCTTGCCAAATCTTTTGTAAATGACGGCAATAAAAAAGCATTCGTTATATCGACCTTTTACTTGTATTACTTATTTTTAATGGCTGCTTTGCTTTTTGGTTTTTTCTTTAAGCATGATTATTTTTTAAATTCTTCCGGATTTGTCTTAGAATTACTTAAAAACTCAGGTTTTGACCTTAACATGTCTTTTATGCTGATACCGGTTTTAAAACTTGTCATTGTTATTTTGTTAATTTATTATCTAACATACGTGTTAGGGAAGTTTTTTGTAAAAAAAATAGGAAACTTATCCGGCGATGCCATAGGGGCCCTTGTAGAAATTACAGAAGTTTTTTATCTTTTTTCATGTTTTATAATAATAAAATATATCTAAACATTTAGCGGGATCAAAATTAAAGACAGTCAGGGCATGATTTTAGATGGAAAATGGTTATAAATCGGATTGCTTTGCCGGCAATTTATTAAAATATTAATTGTAAAATATGAATATGGATGACAAAAAAGAAAATAATTCTACTAAAGTTAAGAAAGAAAGAATAAAAAAAGAAGGTCTTGTCTTAATAAATACGGGAAACGGTAAAGGTAAAACTACTGCTGCACTTGGATGTGCTCTCCGTGCCGCAGGGCATAAAAAGAAGGTACTTATCCTGCAATTTATAAAAGGTGCAATGAATACGGGAGAATTGAAATCACTGGAGTACCTGGAGCAGTTTATAGAAATAAAACAGCTTGGAGAAGGATTTATAAAGTATAAGGATGGAAAACCGTTTATTACCGATGACGATAGACGAAATGCAAGGATGACATTTGACTATTCATCTAAAAGAATAGAAAACAGCGATTTTGGCTTAATTATCCTTGATGAAATAATCAACTTATTAAATTTTAATTTAATATCTATAGGCGAAATTAAAGAACTTATAAACAAAAGACCGAAGGGTTCTTGTATTATATTGACCGGCTCCAATGCTCCTCAAGAGCTTATAGATATTGCGGATACTGTTACTGAAATGAAAGAAATCAAGCATGCTTTTCAACAGGGAATCACCGCTAAAAAGGGTATAGAATACTAACAGTTTCCTGAAAAATATTTAAAGGAGAGTAAATGGAATGCCGTAAAGAAATAAATTTAAAAAATTGTAATTGTTCATACGAATCTTGCAGCAGGAAAGGTTTATGCTGCCAATGTATAGCTTACCATAAGGACAGCGGAGAGCTTCCTGCATGTTATTTTGATAATAATGCCGAAAAAACTTATAACAGATCGATAGGTTATTTTATGAAATTAAATTCCAGATAAGTAAAAACTGCGGATTGATATAACTCAAATCTGATATTAATATAAATCAGATCCGATATTTTATAAAGTTGAACTTGTGTTATAAAGATTAATAAAATAAATACGGGGTAGATTAATACTGCCTGTTTTTATCTTTTCTGACTGTAAAATTTCTTATTTTTCTTATAAGAAGTCCTTTACCCGGAGAGAATAAAAAAACAATTAAAAATATTGCGGTTGCACATAATACGATTGAAGAACCACTTGCGATATTTGCATAATAGCTTAGATATAGCCCTGAAATGCTTGCCAGTACGCCGAATCCTGCCGATATAAACATCATATTTTTAAGTCTTTTGGAAATCAGGAAAGCCGCC
>JAJFVM010000099.1 GCA_021371805.1 bacterium | reverse complement strand
GAAGGGCAATTCTCATTTTATCTATATTTTTAAAAGTGCTTTCCTTCGGATGAATTCCGCTTTTTATAGCAGCATTTTCGGCAGGCAGGCCGAAAGCATCAAACCCGATAGGATGCAAAACACTGTAGCCCTTTCTGCTATGCAACCTGGCCAGCACATCTCCTATTGTGTAATTTCTTGCATGGCCCATGTGTGGTTCTCCGGAAGGATATGGAAACATTTCAAGGCAGTAAAATTTCGGATTTTCCCTGGCTGTTATAAGGTTGTTTGTTTTATTTTTCTTCCACTCATTATTCCATTTTTCTTCAATAAACTTATGGTTATAATTTTCAATATTTATAGTATCCTGCAATTCAGAAAGCCCTTTCCATATTAAAAAATTGGATGTTTAAATTATTTTAATTATAAAAAATCACATTAAAAACTAAATGAAATGAGAAAAATTAAATGAAATGGTATTACTTGTTATATAATTGGAATAATATTATTGTTTCCAGTCAATAATTTTTGAATCTTTCCATAACCGTTCCAGATCATAAAACTGCCTGAATTCTTCCGTAAAGATATGAATTACAAAATCGTTAAAATCAATCAATATCCAATTTCCTTCAGTCAGTCCGGCTATATGTAAAGGTGAAAAACCATATTGTTTCAGCCTGAATTTTATCTCATCTTCAAGAGCAGCAGTTGACTTGATATTTTTTGCACCTATTATTACAAAAAAATCCGTAATAACCAGCCTGTTCTTCATTTCAAGGATATTTATATATTCGGCACCTTTTCTATCGGCAATCCTTGCAACATATTTAACGATATCCTTTATATTATCTTTATTTAGTTTTAAACCTTCCTTTATAATGTCGTCCGGTTCCGGACCGGCAATTTTTTTTCTTATTTTATCCTCACTTTGCAGTATAGTCTTTTCCAAGAATAACACTTATCCCGACATTATCAGGATTATTTTCCGAATATTTTATAACTCCGGCTCCAAGCTCTTTTTGAATCTGTTGGGCAACACTGTTCATTGCGTCAGTATTCTGGAAAAATAATATTTCTGTCTGAGAGTAGTTAAAGTTGTCGGCATCTTTTGTTTCAGTAACTTCTATTACTTTTGTTTCTGCATTCAGCTTGGCTTCAAGCTGTGTCTGGGCTTTTTTTGCAAGCCCCGCTGTTCCAACACCATTTAAAATATTAATCTTGACAGGGCTTAAGGCTTGTTGTGTGGTTTCCGAAGCATCACCCGTTTTCCCGTAATCCGCCCCCACAATAATGACAATATTCTGAGTAGCAGCTTCTTCATTTTTAGTGATGCTGCCTACTTTCAAAATACTTTTTATTTCTTCTGCAATTGTCATATAAGAAGCGTCTTTTGAATTTACAACAATCTGGGTTGCGGCATAATCATAGTTATCGGCATCCTTTGCCTGCAGCAGATTGAATTTTGCAGTTCCGTCACTGTATTTTAAATCTTTAAATAATGCTCCGACTTTTCCGGCAATTCCGGGGGTGCCAACCCCGTTTAAAACCTGTAAATCAACAGTAACATTGTTTAATTGCGTATTCGTCGTAGTTTCACTTGCGGTAATATTAAAAATCTGGCTTAATTTTGAAATATCAGGTACATAGAAAACGCCGCCTTCCAATTCAACTGAAGTAACATCCAGAGGATAAACAGTATTATTTTCTGATTTTAGTTTAGAGACAGTCGATATCAGCTGGTATATTTCCGTATCCGTAAGATCGGTTTCGTAAAAACTTTTTACTGAATTCAAATTTTTCTCAAGATCCTTATCACTGCCGCCCGCTATTTGTAAAAACAGGCTGTCGAAAATCTTTTTTTGCTGCGAAGTTAAATTAACGGCAACATCTTTTTGGCTGCCGCTGAAATATTTCAGATAACTTATGGCTTTAATTCCGTCCAGCTTGTTTTCGCCCTGTTTTAGCTCTATAGTGCTCTCATCTTCAAAATTCTTTATCGTAACAGCTTCATCAAGATTAATAGTAATGCCCCCGAACTTATCGGCAATATCCTTAACGTCAAGAAGAAGATACTTGTTTATATCCATTCCAAGGGCTTTTTTAAGCGTCAGGATAAGCAAGTCCATCCCGCCATATTCCACAGCTTTATCGGCACTTTCAAGACCGAAACCAGGTATATCCATAAGAGTATTTACAGGAATTGCAAGAGTTGTAAACTTACTTTCCTTACTGTCAAATTTAGCATAAAATATAAAATTAATATCAGGTTCAAGAAGATTTTCTCTTGCCCCTGCAATTACTATACTGACATCTTCATTCAGCTGGAGATTTGAAGGAATGCTTATCGTCTGAGCAGAAGTTGTAGCAGTGTCTCCGCTTTTTGAAATTTTATTTTTAATAAATTTATATCCGAAAAAGGCACCCACCGCTACTGCTACAACCAGGATAATAATTAAAATACTGGATGTAATAATCTTTCTTTTTTTTCTTTTCTGTTTTATTTTTTTAGACCTTGTTGCATAACCTTCAGGGTCTTCACCTGAAGGAACATCTTCATCATCACCATAGTCAAAATCCTCATCTTTAAAGAAATCATCGGAAAACCTGTCTTTATGTTTTTTTATTTCAGAATCAACTTTTCTTTCTTCATCAAAATCATCGTCATTTCTTTCATTTGAAGAGTATTTATCCCCGTCATCATTTTTACGCCTGTAATATCCGTCCTCATTTTCTTCTTCGTTTCCGGGATATTTATCCTTATTCTCTTCATACCGGGAATATTTTTCTCCCTTAAAATAATCGTCTTCTTTTTTAAAGAAATATTTGTCTTCTCTCTTATTCAAGAAATAATCCTCATCATCAAATTTTTTATCTTCTGGAGCCATCTGTTAAACCTCCATAAAGTTTGCAAATATTATTCCAGATATTAAAAGTATTGCTGTAAATATTTTTATTATTCTTTATTATATAGATTATATTATTTTTATAAACTTCCAGTAAACACAAATTAATATTTTTTAAAGATAATTCCCTTAAATAATATACTTCCCGGTAATTTCTCCTTTCTTCTATCTTGTCCGAAACATAAATTATCTTATCGGCAATATTCATATTACAGTAACCTGTCGTGTGATACATTATTGACTTTAATATTTCTTCATCGTCAATATTAAACTCGTCTTTTACTATAAAAGCTCCTGCAAAACCATGCAGTATTGAATTGATGTCAAAATCTTCCCGCACCGCATCAATCCTATCATTATTTTTTAACGCAACTTCTTTTAATTTTTCAAAATTAAAAATTTTCCCATAATCATGAAGTAGTGCAACCATGCAAAGTTTGTAATATGCAATTTGATCTGTCTGAAAATTTTCATAATCCATATTGCCGTCTTTCAGGATATAGCTGCCGGCAAGCTTTTCAGAGTAAAATAAAGTTGAAATTGTATGTTCATATAAATCAGGCGGAAAGACATCACTGACCCTTTCATTTATTTCCGAAATATGTTTTTTTTGAACCTGATTCAATTTAAGTTTATTTATAAAGTCCATGTTTTAATATATAATTGCTCACTCCTTCAGGGACAAGATAATCTATCGGCTTTTTCCCTTTAACTCTCTTCCTGATGTCGGTGGATGAAATAGCAAGTGCCGGTACTTCCATGACAAATATCTTTTCAATATTATTTTTTGTTTTTTTAAAAAGCCTTTCCTTTAATTCCTGTATTCTTGAAATATCATATCCGGGTCTTGTGGCAGCTATAAAACTGCATAATTGTATTATTTCCTGGGTTTTTTTCCATGAAAGTATCTCAAGTATTGCATCTGCCCCCGTGATAAAATATAAATTGGACGACTGTCCGTATATTTTTTTTAATTCCTTAATTGTGTCGATAGTATATGATTTTCCCTTTCTGTCTATCTCTATTCTTGAAACAAAAAAATTCTTATTTGAAGAAGTCGCAATTACTGTCATTAAATACCTGTGTTCGGCAAT
The DNA here is from genome assembly GCA_021371805.1 of bacterium. Taxonomy (GTDB): domain Bacteria; phylum Actinomycetota; class Humimicrobiia; order Humimicrobiales; family Humimicrobiaceae; genus JAMDDL01. Next base: position 12,063 of record JAJFVM010000099.1, on the reverse strand, counting down.
TTTTTCTTCATGGAAATCTTTATGCGGCGGATCTCCTGAAGGAATAAAGATTACTTTATCAAGGTGAAACTGGTGTAAGGCCTCACCTGCGGCAACCAGGTGTCCATGATGAATTGGATTAAAAGTTCCTCCCATTATTCCTATTTTTAAATCTTTTTTCATAACCGGCTTTTTAGGAAGCTGCCTCTCTTTTTAGTTGCCTGCAGCCTATTCCTTTATAATATTTATAATAAGAACAGCAGGGTAATCATTTCACTGCCTTATCTGGCCGTCACCATAAATAATAAACTTATTTGTAGTGAGTTGTCTTAAACCCATCGGTCCTCTCCAGTGCATTTTCTGAGTGCTTATTCCTATTTCAGCTCCCATTCCAAACTGTCCTCCGTCAGTAAATCTTGTTGAAGCATTTACATAAACCGCCGAGGAATCAACTCTGGAAGTAAAATATCGGGCGTTTTCATAATCGGATGTAATGATTGTTTCCGAATGATGAGAACCGTATTTGTTTATATGGCTGACCGCATCCTGAAGGCTGTCAACCACCTTGACCGCCATTATCAAATCAAGATATTCCTCATACCAGTCTGATTCACCGGCAATTTCCACCGCAGGATAAATTTTTTTTGTCCTCTCGCAGCCCTTTAGTTTGACATTTTTATTCTCAAGAGCCTTTAATATCACCGGAAGCAGTTTTTCGGCAGATTCAACATGGATTAATAACTTCTCAGCAGCATTGCATACACTTGGTCTTTGTGTTTTTGCATTTATGACAATATCAATCACTTTTTCTATACTAAGATCAGATTTATTATCAATATAAATGTGACAGTTGCCAATGCCTGTCTCAATAACAGGAAGTTGGGAATTGTTTACCACACTTTCTATGAGCCCCTTACCTCCCCTGGGAATTAAAACATCTATATATTCCCGGAGTTTCATCATCTCTTCAGCGTCTTCCCTTAAAGAGGTTGGAATTATCTGAATCAATTCTTCTGGAAATTCATTCATAATTAAGGCTTTTTTCATAATTTCAACTAATTTCGTGTTGGATTTCATTGCATGTGAGCTGCCTCTTAAAATTACGGCGCTTCCTGCCTTAAGACATAAAACGGCACAATCTACGGTTACATTTGGTCTTGCCTCATAAATTATTCCGATAACTCCAAACGGAACTCTTACATTATTTAAAGTTAAACCATTGGGAAGTTTGTATCCGAAAATTACTTCTCCGACAGGATCGTTTAAACCAATTACATCCTGTATACTTTTGGAGATATCTTCTATTCTTTTACGGTCAAGTTTAAGCCTGTCTAAAAAACTTCCGCTTATGCCTTCCTTCTCAGCTTCTCTGCAATCAATGCAGTTGGCATTTATTATTTCATCAGATTTATCAATAAGCATATCGGAAACATCTTTTAAAACCTTATTTTTCAGATCGGAGTCAGTATTTGCTAAAAAATATGAAGCTTCTCTGGACTTTTTTGCAATTTCACGAACTATACCCATTTTTGCCTCTGCAGATTAAAAAATTTTAAACTATTTTAATAGAAAATATATAAATTAAAATATAACCAGGTTATCTCTATGGATTATCTCACAACACATGCCAGGGCCAAATTCTTCAAGTATTTCTTTTTCCTTCCTGCCTTTTATCCGGCTTATATCTTCACTTACAAAATTGGAGATGCCTTTGGCAATTATTCTGTTGTCTGTTGAGACAACCATTATATTGTCACCTTTAGTAAAGTGCCCGTTTACTTCAGTAACCCCTACGGGAAGAAGACTTCTGCCTTTTTTCAATATAGCTTCCTCCGCACCTTTGTCAATCTTTAGGCTTCCTTTTGTCACCATTCCGTAAGCTATCCATCTTTTCATGCTTGTTATTCTCTTATTTTCTTCAGGAATAAAAAATGTCCCTATATTTTTACCCTGCAAAATTTTTTGTAAGACATCCGGCTCACGGCTGTTTGCTATAACCATCGGAATACCGGAAAAAGAGCATATTTTTGCAGATCTTATTTTTGTAACCATGCCGCCTGAGCCGTAATTTGAACCTATCCCGCCTGCAATTTTTTCTATTTCTTCATTGATGTCGCTTACCAGAGATATTAATTTCACATCTTCATATGCCTGAGGATTCTTATTAAACAAGCCGTCTATGTCTGATAAGATAATAAGAAGATCTGCCTCAATAAGCCCTGCAACAAGTGCGGCTAGGGTATCATTATCACCAAACTTTATTTCATCAAGAGCAACACTGTCATTTTCATTTATTATCGGTATGACATTTAGCTCAAGAAGGCTGAAGATAGTATTTTTTATGTTAAGATACTGTTCTCTCTTAGAAGTGTCTTCACGGGTAACAAGAATCTGCCCGACCTTTTTATTGTTTTTATAAAAAAAACTGCTATAGACCCTCATCAGATCATGCTGGCCGACCGCTGCAACCGCCTGAAGCATTGAATATTTTTTAGGCTTATCGCTAAGATTTAAATACTTAAGTCCTGCAGCAATAGCTCCGCTTGATACAATAATGACTTCCAGATTATCATCTTTTATTTTAGAAACCTCTCCCGTAAACTTCTGAAGATTTTCCATATCAAGTCCGCCTACTGGAGAAGTCAGACTGCTTGAACCGATTTTAACGACAATTCTTTTTATTTTTTTCAGGTATTTTTTTCTTAAATCTTCCATTTGGCTAATCAACTAATTCAAAGACAAGTTTGCCGATAATAACGGTTGAACCTTCCTTTATGCCCATTTTTTTAAGTTTATCACCAATGCCTATTTTTTTTAATCTATTCTTTAAATATTCAAGTGCTTCTTCGTTTTCCAGATCAGTCATTGAAACAATACGTTCAAGGTATTTATTTTCAACAAAATATTCATTGCCTTTTGTAATTATCTTTATATTTTCTTCTTTCAGATTGTCTTCATTTAAAGCGTATACTCTGATATTTTCAGGTATCTTAAGGTTATCCTTTTGTTCCTGTATTATATTTCTTTCAAGTCTGACTTTTTCACTTAATATTTTTATAAACTCATCTATGTTTTCCCCGGTTTTTGCAGAAACCTGAACTATCTCTTTATCTGTAAATTTAAGCAGTTCTTTTTTTGCCGTATCAATCAGATTTCTGTCGGAAACAAGATCAATCTTATTGATGACTATTATATAATTTCTCTTGTAAAGGTTCCGGCTGTAAAGCTTGAGTTCTTCTCTTAGTTCCATAAAACTTCCTGCCAGAGATCTTTGCCCTGAAATTAACTTCTGGCAGTCCAATATGAAAACTATGAGTATTGTGCGCATTATATGCCTCAAGAATTTATCACCAAGCCCAATTCCCATATGAGCTCCTTTGATTAAGCCGGGAATATCGGCAACAACAAAACTCTCATTTTCATAATATACCACTCCCAGATTGGGTGTGATTGTCGTAAACGGATAATCAGCAATTTTTGGTTTTGCCTTGGATATCATGCTGATAATTGATGACTTTCCTGCATTTGGAAAACCAACCAAAGCGACATCGGCAACAAGCCGAAGTTCAAGATTAAGCCACATGCTTTCTGTCTCTTCGCCTTTTTCTGCAAATGACGGAAACTTAAGCTTCTGAGATACAAAACTTGCATTACCTCTTCCGCCTCTTCCGCCTTTGGCAATAAGCACTTTATCTCCAGATTTATCAAGATCAAATAGAATCTCGCCTTTTTGATTTTTAATTATAGTTCCCTGCGGAACCTTGATATAAAGGTCTTCTCCGCTTCTTCCTGCCCTTTTATTTGAAGAGCCTCTCTGTCCGTCTTGGGCTTTATAATGAACCTTATCCTTAAAACCGTACAATGTGCTTAAGTCGGCACTGGCTTCGATTATAACATCTCCGCCCTTTCCCCCATTGCCTCCGCAAGCTATTTTTTTTACCCTGTCTTTTAAAAGGAAAAAAGACGCGCTGCCCGAACCGCCATTGCCCGCTTTGATATTAATTTTTGCTTCATCTAAAAACATAATTGAATTATTATAACATTGGTAATGAAAACAAAAAATCTGGCTTTGACTTTTAGCCAGATTTTAATTTAAAAATTTAAACTTAATATATAAATTTATAACATCCTTATTTTCTTAAACCTTAAATAACTTTAAAACCATTTACCGATATACTTCGATGAATAACATTATATATACCAGCGGTTTTAAAATAATTTATGCTTTAGGCAGGACGTTTATAACTTTACCTTTTTTGGTGTTTTTAATAAATTCCAACACTCCGTCTGCCGTAGCAAATAAGGTAAAATCCTTACCCATGCCTACGTTGATTCCGGGTCTGAACTTGGTCCCTCTTTGTCTTACTATTATATTGCCGGCTTTTATATCCTGGCCGCCAAACATTTTAATCCCTAAATATTTAGGGTTGCTGTCTCTGCCGTTTCTGGAGCTTCCTACACCTTTTTTACTTGACATATCTTATCTCCCGGTTATTTTTTAACTGTTATTTTTTCAAGGCTAAGTAAAGTCAAATCCTGTCTATGGCCGACTTTTCGGTGATATCTCTTTTTAGCCTTATATTTGTATGCAATAACCTTGTCCCCTCTGAATTGTTTTTTTATGGTAGCCTCAACTTCCACATTATTAAGAACAGGTTTTCCAACTTCAACCTTGCCGCCATCATTATAGAAATTTACATCAGTAATCTTGACTTTATCACCTTCACTGCCATTTATACGATCAATAACTATATTAGTATTTTCTTCAATTTTATATTGTCTACCCCCGCTGGTAATTATCGCGTAAATTTTGGGCCTCCTCTAAAACTTTTAATTAAAAAATATTCGTACAATTAGAATCTAAAATAAAAAATTTTTACCGGTTTTTATTTAAAAATCAATATATAAAATAACAAAAGATGATATTAACATAGTATCATTTTTAATGTCAAACTAAAATTAATTAAAAATCAAATAATTTCGGCAATGGCGCTGGTTTTTAATATGGTTTTTATCTGAACAGTCACTCTTTTACCCATGAATTTTTTCCCGCCAATGATTTGTATAATATAACCGTCAATTCTTGCCAAAGCATCTTCGGAGTTATGCAGGTAAGTTTCTTCTATTAATAATTCAAGGCAATCTCCTACCTTGAAAGGCTTGGAAGACTCTTCAACATCTTTATAGCTTCCTTTTGATACAACCACCAGCTCATCCATCGGTAAATTATCATCACCTTTAATTATAATATGCTTCCTGGTCAGGTTTTCCAGTGCTCTCAGGTTTCTTCCGCCCTGACCTATCACCTGGCATGCTATTGCCGTATTTAATTTAATGAAGAAAGCCTTTTCTGTACTTTTTATTGAAAGTGTTTTTATTTTTCTTTCAATATCATATTTGATTGTTTCTTCCGATTTTATAAAACCGGCTCCCTGGCAGCATGGACATGGTTTACATAATGTTCCAAGAATTCCATCTGAAACATTTTTTCTTGTCATTTCCAGAAGACCAAATTTTGAAAAATTCAGCACTTCGGTTTTTGTCTTATCTTTATCAAGGCACTGTTTAAATTTTTCAAAAACCTTTTGTTTGTCTTTTTCACCTGACATATCTATAAAATCTATAACAATAAGCCCTCCGATATCACGAAGCCTCAGCTGATTTGAAATAACTTCCGCAGCTTCCAGATTGGTTCTTAGAATTGTTTCCGCTGCATTTTTATTCGAGGTATATTTTCCGGTATTAACATCGATTGATGTCAGTGCTTCCCCATAATCAATTACAATAAATCCGCCGGATTTCAGCCATACCTTTCTTTCAATAGCGCTTCCTATAACTTCATTGACATTGAAAACTTCAAACAAATCATCAGGTCCCGAATGAAGATTTATATTTGTAAACCGTATCCCGATATTTCCAAAATATCTTGAAATTTCTTTTTTTACTTCTTTACTGTCAACATGGATGACCTTGAAATCATCTGAAAATAAATCCCTCAGCAATCTTAGAACAATCGGCTGTTCATCATTGATAAGAGTAGGCCTTTGGGATTTTAAAATTTTTCTCTGGATGGCACTCCAGGTGTTAAGCAGTTGCTTTAAGTCTCTTTTAAGCGTATTTTTATCAGCCAGTTTTGCAGCAGTTCTTACGATTATACCGCAATCTTTGGGTTTTATTTCCTTTGCTATCTGTCTTAAATTATCTCTTTCATTATCGCTTAATTTTCTGGATACGCCAATTCCATCATTATACGGGGCAAGGACCAGATATCTTCCCGGTATTGAAACAAATGTAGTAAGTCTTGCTCCTTTGCTTTTCAGGGGGTCTTTGGTTACCTGTACGACAACCAGTTGGTTTGGCTTAAGTATATGCTGTATTCTTTTCGGCATCTCCCCGCTTTCCTCAAAGTCCATATCAAGGACAACTTCATTGATATAAAGGAAAGCATTTTTTTCTTCACCTATGTCTACAAAGGCAGCATCCAGACTCGGGAGGACATTTTCCACTTTTCCTACATAAATATTACCAACAATAGATTTTTTATACTTTCTATCAAAATACAGCTCTGTGACCTGTCCGTTATCAATAATGGCTACACGGGTTTCGCCGTCACCAGAGCTGACCAGCATTTCTTTACTCAATTTTACCTAAACTCCTTAGGTCAAACAATCTCAAGTGGAGTTTTAAGATTACCTTCTCTTAAAACATAGGCTTCTTCCTTAAAATAGTCTTTCACCATAATACCCTCGTTGTTTGACAAATATTTAAAATATTTTAAAAAATCATTAAATTTAAAAATTGTATTATTTTCCAAAACTTTAGTATATCCAATTATATTCAAATTAACAATAAGGCTGTTAATTTCATTAAAATCCAGTTTGTAGATCGAACGGGAAAATTCCGGATGAGTTGATATTCCATTTTTAATTTTTCCCCCCGCATCTTTCTTAATGTCTTTTAATTTATAACAATAACTGCATAATGCAATATCCCCCATCAGGCTAAGAACCTTGGTTAAGATTTTTTTAGCTTCCAGGACTCTTATTTGTTCTTTAAGCTGTTGATTTATTCTACCCTTAAAATCTTCTGCGCTCATATCTCCCGTAATTTCTATATCTGAATATTCCGCCATGCTTGCAAGCCCTACCGGTACCGGAAAACTAAAATTGATACGTGGATTAGGATTGAAACCTTCACTGTATTTAACATTTATCCCCGCTCTGTTGACTGCCATAACAATAAGTCTTACGGTCTCAAGATGAGACAAATATTTAAATTCTTTTATCTTAATAAATTTAAAACGTATTTTAGTTTCTTCTGGCATCATTTAAGGCTATGTTTTTTGCTTTGTTAAACTCTTTTATTAAAAATTCCTTACTTATGAAGATATCGATAAAATCCCACGGCAGGATTTCATCTATGCCGGCTTCTCTTTCTGTAAAATAGTTGACATCAACATTTCTTTTACTGAAAGCGTCCTGCCAGATTTTAAAATTAAAAAATTCACTCCAGTTATCAAATTTGGCGCCATTTTTAAAAGCCTCTTCCACAACGTCTGCAACCTTCAGATTCCCTCTTGCAAGCGCACATTCTATCTTGCTTTTTTCAGGATCCGACCAGCTTGCAGTTACAAATCTTTTTGGCAGTTTCTGCCTTATTTTCGAAAATTTTTGATGAAGTTTTTCTATTGAATCCTGCCCTGCCCATTGAAATGGTGTAAAAGGCTTTGGTGAAAATGCATTTATGCTGAGGTTTATATTCAGCCTGCCTAGCTTATTTTTTGGTAAAACAGCTCTTGCCGTATCAATTATTTTCTGGACAAGATCCGTTATACCTTCGATATCTTTTTCATTTTCAAAAGGAAGTCCGATCATAAAATATAATTTTACTTTTTCCCATCCCTTTTCAAACGCAATTTTCATACATTCAAGCATTTCGCTTTCATCAATATTTTTATTAATTATATCCCTCATGATCTGAGTCCCTGCTTCAGGAGCAAAAGTCAGCCCTGTTTTTCTTCCGCTTTGAATTATTTCAGCAATATTTAATGTGAAGCTGTCAAGTCTCAACGAAGGAAGAGAAACTGATATTTTTTTACCCTTTTCTGAATTAATAAAATTTGTTATCAGAAAATCAAGTTCTCTATAATCGGAGCTTGAAAGAGAAAGAAAGGACACCTCATCAAAACCACTATTATTTATTCCCTCGATGCAATCAGAAATAAGATTTTCTGCTTTCCTCATCCTGACTGGCCTGTAAGTATAACTTGCCTGGCAGAACCTGCAACCTCTGGAACATCCTCTCATTATTTCACAAACAAATCTGTCATGAACAGGTTTTATATTTGATATCACAGGATTTGTTACAATTTTAATATCATCTAAATTTTTTATTACTGTTTTCCTCACTTTTATGTCAGGTTCAATTTTTTTTATTTCTCCGCTTTTAAAATAAAAAAACTTATAATCTGAAGGGACAAAGACTCCTTCAAAATCTTTGACTTTATTTAAAAACCATTTCTTGTTCCTTTTTTCAAACTTGAACTGTTTTACCAGATCGAGGATATTTAAAATGACTTTCTCTCCGTCTCCTATTACAAAAAAATCAATAAAAGGAGCCATGGGAAACGGATTAATTGCGGCAGGCCCGCCTGCACAAATTATCGGCTTTGGATCCGACCTGTTTTCCGATCTTAAATTTAATCCGGCCAGATCAAGAATATTTAAAACATTTGTGTATTGCATTTCATGCTGAAGACTAAAGCCTATCACATCAAATTCATCCAGGAATATTTTATTTTCAAGAGAAAAAATTTTGGTTTTACTGTTTCTTAAATTTGCTTCCAGATCCACCCAGGGGGAAAATACTCTTTCCGCACTGAAATCATCACGGCTGTTGATAATTTCGTAAAGAATCTGCATTCCAAGATTTGACATTCCTACCTCGTAGACATCAGGAAAGACCAGCGCAAAAAATACCTTTAAATCCGGAGCATCCGTAATATTTTTACTTTTAACTGCAAATTCATTTCCGATATATCTTCCGGGCTTTAATACTCCTTCGAGAACTTTTTCAAAATCTTCAAAACTTAAAGTTTTCATTTTTTATTAACATTTTCTTTTTCATGATTGCAAATAAATTATTGGATCGGCGGCTGGGTGATTGAGAAAACCGTATGAAGGCTGAGTGGGCAAGTTTCCTCTTTTAAGAGGAGAGCGAAACCTGAATCCGGGCAAGCTTTGACTCGCTGGGGCAAAGCTTGCATGTTTTCGAAACACCTGGCTTAATTCTTGAGTCTTACTTTTGTCCATATCACGGAATTGGGAATACTTCTTCATAATTTTATTTATATTCCTCATATGCAATTTCATAATCTTTCCTTGTTTCTCTTCTCATATAAACATTTTCAACCAGAGCTATTCCTAAAAAAATGCTGATAAGATTTGAGCCGCCATAACTTAAGAACGGTAAAGTTATACCTATAATCGGCATAAGTCCTATTGTCATGCCAACATTAATAACCATTTGTGAAAGTATGATAAAGCCTATACCTCCCGCAAGCAGTGAACCAAAATTATCGCTTGCGTGTCTGGAAATATAAAAGCATCTCCATACAATCAGCCCCAGCAGTATTAAAACAATAAAAGTCCCGACAAATCCGAGTTCTTCTCCGATTACCGAAAATATAAAATCCGTATGGTGCTCCGGAACATAGTTTAAATTTGTTTGAGTCCCCAGAAAAAGTCCTTTTCCAAAAATTTTACCTGAACCTATGGCAAGTTTTGATTGGAAAAGATTATAACCAACCCCCTCGGGTTTAACATTGGGTTTTAAAAAAACAAGCAGCCTGTCAAGCTGATATTGCTTTATTATGTCAAACTTTATCCCGGCAATGATACCTCCGGCTGTAATGCCCACCACTCCTAAGAAATATAAAAAATTTGCCCCCGAAATAAACAACATGCCTATATATATCAGGAAATAAATTATTGCCTGTCCGAAATCATGTTCAGCCAGTATCAAAATTATTATGGAAAATGCGATAAACAAAGACAGGATTACTTTTTTAAAGCCTACAAAGCTCTTTTTCTCACTTCTCCATCTGGAAAAAACTGCGGCAAGACATACAACCATAAATATTTTTGAAAATTCCGAAGGCTGGATATTGGTAAATTTTAAATCTATCCAGCTTTTATTTGAATTTACTTCATAACCAAAAAATAAAACGATTATGAGACTTAAAATGCTGAACAGATAAATAATAATCCAGATTTTTTTTAGTTTTCTGTAATCAAAAATAAGAAGTCCGATAAAAGCAATAATGGAAACTGCCAAAGAAATTATCTGTTTTTTAAAATAATACATAGGATCAGTTATTCCGGCAGGAAGACTGAATTTTGTGGCACTGTAGATTATTAAAACCCCAAATGATGAGAGTAAAATAACCGATAAAAATAAAACTATATCAAATTTTAATGACTTCTTTTTGGTTTCATCAATATCAATGCTTTCAAATTCGGTGTTGATATTGCTTATATATCTGTCTTTACTTGTTAATTTTTTCAAATGCTTTCCCATTTAATCCCCGAAACTTTCTACCGAATGGACCTGCTGCTGGCTTTCAATATGATATAAATATTCATATATCTTTTCTGCAACAGGAGCAGCATTTGCACCTCCGCCGCCTGCCTGTTCAAGCATTACGGCAACAACATACTGGGGGTTGCCAATCGGAGCATAACTTGCAAACCATGCATAATCCTGACGGCCTGCAAATTCAGCAGTTCCGGTTTTGCCTGCAACCGGTATTTCGTCCAGAGGAAAAGATCTGAAAGCACTTGATCCCGTGCCCTGTTTTGTTACAAGGTTAAATCCGTTTTCAATTATATTCACATATTCCTGATTAAGCTCCAGATCATTATATTTTTTTTCGGGAAGATTAATTATATTCTCTTCGCTTTCATCTTTTATATTCTTTAAAAAATGGGGCGTATATTGTATTCCTCTATTTGCTACTGTCATATATGCATAAGCCAATTGAAGAGGCGTAACCGATACATCTCCCTGTCCGATAGCCATATTTACCGTATCACCCGGAAACCATATCGAATTAGCTTTATCGTTTTTAAACTGCTCTTTTTTCCATGCTTTGTCCGGGATAACTCCTGCACTTTCATTTGGCAGATCCAGGTCTGTTACACTTCCAAAACCTAAAAGCTTCGAATATTTCTGCAGCAGTTCATCTGAATTATTATTTTTCAAAAATAATCTTAACGATGTTTCATAAAAATAAATATCGCATGAATTTTGTATTGCACCCGTTATATTTAATCCTCCGTGTCCGCTCTTATTCCAGCATGACTTTGGATAATCAGTTCCAAGGCCATACCATGTTCCGGCACATGATATTATGCTGTTTTTATTGATTATACCCTCACTTAATCCTGCATAAGCAGTTGCGATTTTAAAAACCGATCCCGGCGGAAAACCCATTATCGCCCTGTTGTTAAGAGGAAAATTATTAACCGGATCATTCAACTGCTCCCACTCAAGATTGGATATTCCGCCAATAAATACACTTGGGTCATAAGTAGGGTAACTTGCCATTGCCAAGACTTCTCCTGTTTTTGCATCAAGCACAACAACAGCCCCGCCGCTGCCTTTATAATTCTCATCTTTTTTTGAAACTTTAATCTTCCTTATCGCTTCAAGTTGGGTAGCCAGAGTTTCTTCCACATATTTTTGAAGTTCAATATCAACTGTAAGATATATGTCATTTCCCGGAACATAATCAGTTTGTTCTATTATATCAGTAGGTCTGCCCAGCGGATCAACTTCATAGACTGTTTTGCCTTTACTTCCTCTGAGAATATCTTCATATTGTTCTTCAACCCCTGTAAGCCCAATCTGATCTCCGCCTGCGTAATCGGTCTGATATTTCTCCTGACTTAATTTTTCTTCATTAATTTCACCCGTATAGCCCAGAATATGAGAAGCAAGATAACCGTAATTATATTTTCTTAAAAACATATTCACTACTTCAACTCCGGGTAAATCCTGGCTGTTTTCCTTCAAATATATAAG